>PRDJ01000082.1 GCA_003345555.1 Candidatus Thorarchaeota archaeon | reverse complement strand
ACTTGAGAATATTGTCATGGCCAACAACAGTCTTGCCAGTGCCGGGTTCGTGCCAATAATCGTGGTCTCGGCAGCCTTGCTCCATCAAGTCGATGAGGACGAACAGTTGCTCAAGATGATTGCATCCAAACGCGTCATACAGGCACCAAAGGGTGTCGATGACGACCTCGAAATCATAAGAACAGCTAAGAAGAACAACGCGGATATTGTCAGCAACGACAGGTTTCTTGACTGGTTAGACAAGCACCCTTGGTTGCCTTCGAGGCTCAGGAAATACAGAATGTCACCGTCAGGGTTGATCCTTGTATAAGGAATTCCTCGAATGAACGGACCATGCCAAGACTCATCAAAAGCGTTAAAATAGAACAGCAGAAGGGCCCGGCGACTTAGCACAATCGGAACTTGGTGACAGTAATGCGATTAGAGGAGCTGCGTCAGAAGTACCTCGAGTTCTTCAGGCAGCAGAAACATGCGATAATTGCATCAGCGTCATTGATTCCAGAACATGACCCCACCGTGCTCTTCACGACCGCAGGAATGCATCCGTTAGTTCCCCACTTGCTGGGGCAACCGCACCCGAAGGGCAAGCGTCTCGCAGATTGTCAGAAATGTATACGCACGACAGACATTGATAGCGTGGGCGATACTAGCCATCTCACCTTCTTTGAGATGCTCGGAAACTGGAGCCTGGGCGACTATTGGAAGAAGGAAGCGATAACGTGGAGTTACCAGTTCCTTACCTCCAAGAAGTGGCTAGCCTTGGACCCGAAGCAGCTTTCGGTCACAGTATTCGCAGGTGATCCTGATGCACCAAAGGACGACGAGTCAGCCAGAATCTGGCTGAGCCTTGGTGTACCGGCAGAGCGTGTTTACTTCCTGCCAAAGGGCGATAATTGGTGGGGACCTGCCGGGAAAACAGGACCGTGCGGGCCTTGCACCGAGATGTTCATGGAAGTGAGCAAGATACCAAAGTGTGGTCCTGACTGCAAACCCGGTTGTTCGTGCGGACACTTTCTTGAGATATGGAATGATGTCTTCATGCAGTATAACAAGATGGAGGATGGCACGTATGAGGTTCTGAGACAGAAGAATGTTGACACGGGCATGGGACTCGAACGGACGGTAGCTACCTTGAGCGGAGCCCAGAGCGTCTACGACACGGAAGCCTTCATCCCCCTAATGAGAAGAATAAAGGAGCTTTCAGGCAAGGCGAGGGTGGAGAAGTCTAACGAGAAACTGATGCGAATCATAAGCGACCATGTGAAGGCTGCGGTCATGATAATGGCAGATGACAGGAGAATCTCACCCTCTAATGTTGAACATGGTTACATTGTGCGCCGGCTCCTCAGGAAGGCAATCAGATGCGGAGACGAACTTGGTATCCCACAAGGCTTCCTCACAGACTTGGCAGACGTTGTGATAGGCATGTACAAGGATGTCTATGACGAAGTCCAGAGGAATAGGGACTTTGTGATGCTGAGCCTAGATGCTGAGGAACGCAAATTCAGAGGCACTCTTGGCAAAGCACTCAAGAAGTTCGAACAGACAATCCAAGAGACTGGTACAATCACAGGCAAAGATGCCTTCGTTCTGTTCACAAGTTTCGGCCTACCACTCGAGATGACTGCTGAACTCGCTTCCGAGAAGGGAATCAAGATTGACATTGACGAGTTCCGGAGAGAGTTCGAACAGCACCGAGACATATCAAGGACTGCGACGGAAGGCAAGTTCAAGAGCGGACTCGCAGACCATACGGAAGAGGTCACGAAGCTTCACACGGCAACTCATCTGCTGCAGGCCGCGCTCAGGAAAGTGCTTGGGGACTCTGTTCGTCAGAATGGGAGTAATATAACAGAAGAACGTCTTCGATTCGACTTCACTTTCTCTAGGAAGCTAACGGCTGAGGAATTACAGGAAGTAGAGGACCTTGTGAACGATGTCATAAGACGAGACCTGAAGGTGACACGCGAGGTCATGAAGCTGGATCAGGCGATGCAGAAGGGAGCCCTAGCATTCTTCAAGGATACATATGGTGATGAGGTCTCAGTCTACTCTGTCGGTGATTTCAGTAAGGAGGTCTGCGCTGGGCCGCACGTCGAGCACACGGGAGTCCTAAAGCACTTCAAGATCACGAAGCAGGATAGCATCGGGGCTGGACTCATGAGAATCAGAGCTGTCCTTGATGAAGCATGACCTGTGTACGATTTGGTATGCGGCATCTGGAACGCGTTTGACTGTACGGACGTAACATGGACTTCAAAGAAAACGTGGTGAAACCGTGGACTATGCAGCTATTACATCAGTGGCCGTATTCCTCGTGACTCTGTTTCTCATGGTGAAACGTCCGAGGCACATCAACTTGGGCATAGCGGCGGGAATTGGAGCAGTTGCATCTCTACTGCTTGGTACTGTTACTGCTGCAGACGCCATTGTTGCCTTCGGAAACATATGGGATGCGGCTCTTGCGTTTGTAGGCATAGTCATGTTGTCTGTGACTCTAGATGCGATGGGTTTCTTCAGGTGGGCGGCCCTGAGGGTAGCCAGACTCGCTCACGGTCACGGTGTAAGGTTGTTCTTCTACATCTCGCTCTTTACTGCTGCTGTGAGCATTCTGTTCGCGAACGATAGTGCAGTTCTCATTCTCACCCCGATTGTCATGGAGATGGTTAAGGAGCTGAAGACCAGCAAAGAGAGCAGCCTTGCATACCTCTTTGGGGCAGGGCTCATTGCTGACACTGCGGCAATGCCGCTGATTACGAGTAACCCTGTGAATATAGTAAGCGCGGACTACTTCGGGTACACGTTCATAGAGCATGCGATCTTCATGGGCTTGGTCGGAATTGTCACGGCAGTGCAAACCATTCTTGTCGTGTATTTGTTCTTCAGGAAAAGAATCCCACCCACGTACTCAAACTCGGCGGTTGAGGATCTTATTAAGAACAGCTCGCCCCCTCTTATGCTAAGAACGAGCATAATCACCCTGATTGCCATAGACATTGGATATGTTGTTACGTCACTGAACCGCATTCCAGTTTCATTTGTCATCTTCTCAGGTGCAATCTTTCTCCTTACACTATACGCAATGAAGTACAAGACGGACCCAAGCTTGGGAACCCAGTCGAATGGCCCTCTGCAAGTCCTGAGGAGAGTCAACTGGGATATCCTGTTTTTCATGGTGGCCATCTTTCTCGTGGTACAGGGCTTGAGACATGCGGGAGCTGTCGATTTCTTTGCAGCTCTCTTCATAGGCTCAGTGTCTCTACCATCAGTACTCTCGATTCTTGTCCCGAGCTTGATTGTAACGATCGGTGCGAGTGCAATGAACAATTGGCCTATGACAATGCTGGGTCTTCTGTCTGTTGACAAGGCAATGGTCCTGGCGGGTTTGGGCCCACAGGCGAGTACAAGTCTAATATTCGCTAACATCATCGGGAACAACTTGGGGCCCCACTTCTTCCCACTTGGGTCATTGGCGATTCTCATGTGGCTTGGCACAATGAAAAGAAAAGGCCTTGAGATAGGCCTCAAGGAATACCTGAAAATCGGATCGATTCTCTCTTTATTGGAGGTCACGACCGCTTCCACGATTCTCTGGCTAGAGCAGACCTTTCTGCATATTGCGTTGACGATTGTACCTTGAGAAATGTTGGTCGTCACGACTTCTGTACTGTCCCTTCACTGTACTTGTTGCTAATCGGTCGATCTGCTTGTTAGAAAACTAGCAACCTGACGGCAGAAACCCGAAAAGGGTGCAGGAGGGGACCACAAAGGTCCACCTCGCACTATTCTTCGTAACCGAGCTTCGGGACCCTTGCAAGCCAGCTCATCAAATAGGCCACGAGCACTGATACGATCAGGCCGGCGCAGGTCAATAAGAGGATATCCAAAAGGGAGGGAGTTGCCCCTGCAATGATCTGCATCCAGCTCCAGTAAGTACCTGCCAGAGTCATGCCAGCCAGTGCTACCTTCATCAGTGGCACCTTCACACTCTTAGTCTGAAAGGCGCCCATGTCGGTCAATGCTGCAGCTAAAGCACCACCCCTGTCAGGCTTCAGCTTTAGACGCCGCGAGAAAGTACCAACGGTAACTTTGGATTTGGGCTTAACAACACTGAGCGCTTTCGGTGCGTATTCTGCAATGCCCTTTGAGAAGTAGTCTGGGGCTGATGTACGATCCAGCCTGCATTTCGGGCATTTGGCGGCTTCCTTTGGCCACTTATGACCGCACTGCGGGCATCGCCTTCCATCCCAGCCCTTTCTGGCCGCGTCGCTTACGCGTCGTACAAGTTCTTCCTTGCTTATTGTCTCTGCACCCTTCTTTGGTCGTCTCCTAAGAACGAGAGCAGACGGAAATATGCCCACGTCTGAAGCCCTCTTTGCGCCTCTGGTCTTCCTCGCCGCCAGAATTCCCCGTTGAAAATCATCCAGTGACATGAGCAGGCCGAATACTGAAGTGATTGTGAAGGCCACGGTGACAAGACCCGCCACGGACATTATTGCGGCCGCACCGGTAGGACCCAACCGAAGCACAAAGTCTTGGCTTACTGTAGTGTTTGTCCCTGATGTGACATTGTATACGAAGGAGAGCGACCCAAGCATCGTTCCGGTTACTAGAGCAATGCCACCATAGGTTAGCAGAGAGCCCAACGGGATTGATGTGTTCAGAAGAGATGCATTAAACCCGGCAGGCAAATCATAGCTCAAGGACAACGGCTGATTCACTATCGAGATTCCCAAGTACTGCATGACTAGACTGCCGCCCCAAAGATGGAGATTGTTGACGGCATGAATCGTCAGGTTCATGGTTAGGTCGGTAATCACTGGTACAGGGTGACTGGAGTTTGCTTCAGCAGCCGACGTTCCGTTCAGGAGAAAAAGAAACTCTAGATTGCTGTCACCACTCCAACCTGCGGGCACAGCCTGTGAAGGCATAATGATGAGTGTAGACCACAGCATGCATGTGATGAACACAAGAGGGATTAGAGAAGCCAAAGTCTTTCTCATGTTGCATGTCACTCTTCTGGTTAGAGCACGAGACCCCTGCCTCAACCTATCTATTAACGATTATGGGCTTGTCCACTGCAGAATGCTGTAACGAAAACCCATCCGGAAACACACAATTCTATCTGTCTCGACCGAGGGCCTTGTCTATCTCACGGTCGAACTCCTCATCGTCTTCAGGTTCGAATATGACATGGGGCTTGGAGGCCGGCACTTCAGGCGGGCTCCAATGGCTCACTGTCCCGAATACGTAGCCCCCTGTGAAAGATATTATCCCGAAAAGCACTGTTTGGATTGTCACGGGCAGGAAGACGTACAACAAAGCAGACATCATCAGACTTCCCACAAGACAGACGACTGTTGCCAGACCTACGCGCTTCAAGATGGACAGACGTGACGAGCCACCAATAGCATAACCAATGACGAGTCCGACGAGCACAGCGGGGATACCATACTCGATCAGCTCCAGAGGAGGAAGTATCTGAGAAATCACAAATCGGCCTCATCTGGGATGTGGTCTGATGGCAGGAAATAACCCTTCCTGCGCTCTGATCCAATCGATGCCAAAAGCCACGGACTGGACATATGCTCAGAAGATTCTGTCGTCAGCACTTCAGTTTGCACTTTTCGCACTTCAATGAAAAATGACTAACCCGCATTAGGTGCGAAAAAGGTAACCCCTTCCCACCTTTGCGGGCTATGCATGTTAGCCCCTATGCCTTGATTGACATAGGAGCGCCATGATGCTTTGGAATAGCCTGCTGCCCACATTCGGGACCCATCCAGCAGACAAGCTGGTTGCCCTCTTGGTGCATTTCCTTTCCGCAGTGCATTGGCATTGCCATCTCCATACCGCACTTCTTGCAGACGAGCTTGCTCATTTTAATGATCTCCCTTTTCTGTTGCTTGCCTCTCTCAGTTGATTGCCAAGGCTTAACTATAATTAATCGACTCGGCTTATGAACTTGCGCATCTGGGAAATCGTGGGTGCGTTCATGAATTACTAAGGCTGGTGCCGACCTGACCACTATCCTTCCTTTGGAAAGTACTTGTCAGCCGCCTCAGTGAACACCTTTTCGGCTGTCTTCTGGGCGCCCGGTGTGTCCAGTTCTATGTCCCGCTTGGTGCCGCGGCCTTCGGACAGGATTTCCTTGTAAACCTCATTCTGTACTATCAGACGTTGTACCTCATTGCTCCCGGTCCATGTGATTCCTAGCCTAGCATCGCGGAATAGCCTTTCCAATGGGTACACGTTTGTGTAACCAATGCCTCCGAGGATTTGCATGGATTCATGAATTGCCTGGAAGCCGGCCTCGGTCGCGAAGAACTTCGCCTGAGAGACTTCCTTGCGGCACCATGCGCCTGTGTCTGCTTTCTTGGCAGCATGATAGACCAAGCCCCTTGCCGCATCGAGCTGTGTAGCACAGTCTGCAATCTTGAAGCTTATTCCCTCAAATCGCCGGATCTGTTGACCAAATGCTTCCCTCTTGTCTGAGTATCTGACCGCGGTTTCAAGCGCAGCCCTGCCCATGCCTATTGCACCGGCGGCGGAAGTTAACCGCTCGGGGACCATCATCGCATTGAACACGTCATTTCCGCCATTCAGACCACCCACTAAGTCAGATTCATCCACCTCGATGTTGTTCAGGACAATCCGCGCAGCTCCCATCCCCCGGCATCCCATTAGCTCGTACTGTTCTTCAACTTTCACGCCAGAATCTCTATTCACCAAGAAAGCACTGAGGGACTTGTGCGGGAGCGCCTTGAGGAAGTCGGTCTTGGCATAAACTAGGAAATAGTCAGCGCCAACTCCTCCGGCGACGAAACGTTTCTCCCCGTTAAGCACGAAATGGTCCCCTCGCTTGACAGCTGTCGTATTGGTACCAAAGAAATCTGAACCACCACGAGGTTCTGTTAGCCCTTCTCCGCATATCTTCTCGCCACGTAGTGTCGGCAGAAGGTACTTCCGTTTCTGTTCGTCAGTTCCAAATCTGTTTATCCCCTCTCCAATTATACTTGGCAGAGAGTAGGCACACCCAAGTGCAATACCTAGAACCCCAATCTCTTCTATGGCCAACATCTCTGAGACCCAGCCGAGACCGCGGCCGCCATATTTCTTCGGAAAACGCAATCCGAAGAGGTTGGCTTGCCCGACGGCCTTGACGAATTCATACGGGTATTCCTGTTCACGGGAGTCCATCTTGAGGATGAGAGAGGGATCGACCCTGTCTCTCACAAACGTACGGACTTCATCCCTTATTCTCTTCTCGCTTTCAGTCAGAAGAACCTCGAACATTCCATCTATCTCCAATGTATCATGACTACACATCGTGTAATAAAGAGTCCAAGGTTTCTTCGGAGCCAGGACTCCTTTGGACACTTATGGCATCCACGGGACACACAACCTCGCATAGCAGACAGGCCATGCATTCCATCTCGTTGGCGGGGTCTACCAACTGTTTCCCAAAACTGTCCGTCCACGGGACAAGGACAGCTGTCGGACAGGCATTCACGCATTTCATGCATCCAATGCAGGACTCCATGTGAACACCGACTGTTGTGCCATGGATCGTACATGGCTTGTGACTCTTTGAGGTCCAGACCGAATGACCGCCATGGTTGCCGCTGACCCTCAGCTTGCTGCGGAAGTTCCGGTCAATGGGCACAACCGGACAGTCTGCGCCCTACCTTTTAGCCCATCCGATTATGATGAATGACTGACAAAGGCGCGCCAGGACTATGTGTTTACGGAATTTGTGCGAGGAAACGCAAGAAACCTACAGCTTTAGGTTAGGAGCCTTGGCAGCATGACTCATAATCTCAAGACTACAAGACTTGTGGGTCTTACACCACATCTCACACTTTTCAGCCCATGCCCGCTCCCGATAGCCAAGACCACATTCCTCGCAGAGATACAGATCATTGACCTTCTTTGTCATATCTGAGACTGATGGAGGCGCTAATATCATTCTTTTGATGCGTGTGTTGATTGCCGAAGCCTCAGAGCACCATTATACGCGGCGAATCCCGGACAGCAGTCTCATATCTTTCGCTCAGTAGACTCTGACCTTCTTCTCCACGATGCGCGAAGGCAACAGGTTGAAATCCGCCTGAGTCGGTCATCGCACGGCTGCAATGAAGAAAGAGAGAGTTCCTCCCGGGCAACATGTCACCGATGGGTTCCCCGTACTCAACGTTGAACGACCTATGAAGTTCGACCGGCAAAAATGGCGCTTTCGCGTTACGGGAGAAGTGGACAAGCCGCTTGAGCTCACCTGGGAGCAGTTCCTCGCTATGCCCTCCCACAAGATAGTTGCAGATTTCCATTGTGTAACAGGTTGGAGTCGACTCGATAATGAATGGGAAGGCGTACTTGGTAGGACTATTTGCGAAACAGCCAAAGTCAAACCAAGTGCAAAGTACGTAGTTATGATCGCAGACTCTGGCTACACAAGCAACACCAGTGTCGACTCATTCCTAGACGATGGCACAATCCTAGCCTACAAGTGGGGAGGCAAGGACCTTGAGCCGAAGCATGGTGGCCCACTTCGGTCTGTGGTCAGTTCGATCTACGCCTACAAGTCGGTCAAGTGGTTGGTTGAGCTGAAGTTTGTCAAAGCAGACGAGCCGGGATACTGGGAAGTCAGAGGATATCATAACGAAGCAGACCCGTGGAAAGAGAAACGCTATTCAGTCAGGTAGTAGAAGTCATCGCAGGAGACATTAAGCCCCAGTCTTCGACTCAATCAGCCGAGCCAGCCGCTCCTTGTCCAGTGATCTCATGCAGACCGGGTCCTTATTCGCCCGGTAGACCCCCGTACCCTCCTCGAATGTTGGTTTGTTGGGGTTGATGTAGAACACACCGAGTGGCAGCTTCTCAGTTTCCAGAGCCAAGCGAAAAGCGGCAATCCGGTCTCTTGAGTCATGCGAATCGTCGATGTAGTAAGTGTGTTTCTTGAACCATTCATAGGTATTGATGCGATTGTATGTCACACAGGGTTGGAAGATGTCGAGTAGAGCAAACCCTTTGTGCTCGATCGCCGCCTTCATCAGTTCCTTCGTCTGTTCGGAGTCTCCAATGAATGCCCTAGCAACAAAGGATGCATCCATGGCTATTGCTAGTGCGAGCGGATTGAAGGGCTCGTTACTGTACCCGCCCCTATCAGCGGTTTGTAATGGCGTTTCAAACCCTCGTGCGCTTGTTGGTGATGCTTGACCTTTGGTGAGACCGTAGACCATGTTGTCGTGAACAAAGAGGGCAATGTCAGGATTTCTGAGAATGGTATGCGTGAGATGGTTGCCGCCTTCTCCGTACATGCATCCATCACCACTTTCGGCAATAACAGTGAGGCTTGGGTTGACAGCCTTAATAGCGACAGCCGCAGGCAGCGCTCGTCCATGAAGACCGTTAAACGCGTTCGTCCTCAGATAATGGGGTATTTTTGCTGCCTGACCTATTCCTGAGACAATGACCAAATCCTGCGGCCGGATACTAAGTTCAGAAAGTGCTCGTTTCAGAGTATTCAGGATTCCATAATTCCCGCAGCCGGGGCACCACGCGATATCGTAACTGACCGTGTTCATGATTTCGTAGTCGCTTACGTCCATCTTGATCACCTCAGGCATTCAGATTGTGGAGGAACTCAACGACCTCCTCCACGGAGAAGGGCATTCCATCATACTTCAGCAGACAGTTCTCGGCCGGGATACTGATATTCGTCTCGACTTGTAACAGTCTGCCAAACTGGCAGCCAGCATTGTTCTCAACTATAGCCAGCTTCTTCGCTTTTCCTAGATATGACGTCACACTCTCATGCAGGGGATACACTTGGTTGAAATGCAAAACCGCAATGTCACGGCGTTCGGACTTGGTCAATGCCTCTTTCATCACATGATAGTTCGACCCCCAAGAAATGACAAGGAACCGGCAACTCCTGCTCCCCAGAAGCTCAGGAGGAATCGCCTCCTTCCTGATTCGTTCAAGCTTTCTGTAGAATCGCTTGTCAACCATCTTCTTCCGGAGAAGCAGGTCTTCTGTGATATGACCGTCCTCGTCGTGCTCATCGCTGTCCACAACGACGAGCCCATCCCCGTAGCTTGGTATTCCTCTCGGAGAAATACCGCTCTCAGTCAGCGCGTACCTTCTGTAAGCAGAATCGGTTCTGATAACCTGTTTTTCAACTTCAACCCCGGAGAGATTCAAAGGAGGAATGTCATATGAAGACTCAAGAAGAAACTGGTCGGTAAGAACGAAAACAGGCACTTGATACTTGTCAGCCAGATTGAAAGCTCTCTGTGTGAGATAGAAAGCGTCTTGAATTGTGCTTGGCGCAAACAGCACCCGGGGAAACTCTCCATGGCCAGCATTTAGGACATGTTTCAGGTCACCCTGTTCAGTCCTCGTGGGCAATCCCGTTGCGGGTCCAGGGCGCTGACCTAGGTGAATCACCATTGGGCTCTCGAGCATTCCAGCCAAGCTGAGACCCTCCGTCATCAAAGCAAACCCGCCTCCAGACGTTGTCACCATTCCTCTGGCCCCGGCATACCAAGCTCCGATACCCTTGTTCATTGCAGAAATCTCGTCCTCTGCCTGGTCAACAATGATTCCGAATTCCTGAGAGTGCTGCGACAGAAAAATCAGCACAGGAGTCGATGGGGACATCGGATATGACGATATGAAGTTGCATCCGCCCGCTATGGCACCAAGCCCTACTGCCTCAGCACCATCCAACAGCATATGGCCACTGATGCGCGGATCTCGCTTGATGTCAATCTGAATTCTTCCTGAAGAGACAAGCTTCTGGCCGAACTCGCTTCCTCGTCTGTAGGCATCAATGTTCTGCTGAACCACCTTGTCACCCTTTGAACCAAAGCGCTTCTGGAAATAGCCAATGGCTAGATTCTCATCAATATCGAACAATGCCATGATGGCGCCCACAGCAACGCTATTCGAGTATATCGACCCGCCGATCTCTGCAGCAATTCGGGATATTGGGAGATCGTAGAATTGGTTCTCCGACAGACTGGACAAGCCCACGAGATTCTCTTTTTCTCCCATTACGAGTGTTTCCTTGTCGACGTGGGAGTATGTCATGAGATGCTGTAGAGCTCCTTTGCTCAGAGGCACTGCGATGTCCGTGTGTCTCATGTACGCAGCCACGCGGTCAGAACTCACTCTTATCTCAGTGGAATTCATGCCGCCTCTGATGCGCGACATGAGCTCCCTTGTTGCGAAAACATTGAGCCCTGAAGCCATCAGGAGAGTAGTGAGTGCCTCTTCAACTGTCTGCACACCATATCCGGCAGGAGCAGCCAGAACAATGGATGCCTCACGCTTCATTCCCTTGTCCTCTGAAGCCAAGCTAATTCAGTAGCTCGTTCTTAAAAGTTGGGTTGCGTGAATTCATGAGAGAACAATGCAGTGCGTTCTGGTCGGGATGTGCCGGTAAGCGCGCGAGTTCTAGGGAGGACTAGACTATATACCGCGGCTGGCTATTGCTTCTGTAATAGCTTCCGGGTCGGTCAGTTTTGTTGAATGCCCTCAGAAGCAGAGACATCCGCCCAGTCTTTAAGTGTGTAATTCGCCGAGCGAAATGGGAGAATCCTGTGCCTATGGTAGTCATTCGAACTATGCATTCAGGATGAGGGGCTTGCCATGGTTGAGGTCTTTATCAGATACGTCACAAGTACCGGTTTGGAGAAATACGAGATTTTCAAGGCGACAGAGTCACATATCAACCTAGACCTTCGCGACATGACATCGGTTGACCTCTTGCCCCTGATATGGTGCATAGACTTAGAGTACCTTAGTCTAGGATACAACTCTCTCTCAGGAGTTGACTTGACGCCGTTGGCGAAATGCGGTCGCTTGAAGGAACTGAGGCTCAACCATAACCGATTGCAGGAAATCGATCTAGTGCCAATAGCGGAGTGTCATGACATACGTGAGATTACGTTGAGGGAGAACCAAATCAAGCGACTGGATGTGACTCCATTGTTCGGCTGCCCGTGGCTTCGAGAACTGGAACTCGATAAAGGGGTCACACTAACTGCAGATTTGATGTTAAGATCAATAGGAAACTGGCCGGACATACTGGTTGAGCGATATCGGGACATCCTTTGGAAGGCACGAGATCGTGTATAGAGACCAGGCCTTCGAAGCCGGTGCAAAGTATCGAGACGAATCCAAGATTAGCCAACCCTCGCTTCCTTCATGAGGTAATCCAAGACGCTCTGCCAGATTGTCCCATCTGAACGGGCCTTGTTTTCGAAATTGCTGACGTTCATGAACTTCTCGAGCGCGGCTGCAGCCTCTGGCGGAAAACATGCTCTTTCTGCTGCCTTCAGATAGCCCAGAGTCACTAGCGCCTCTTGGACCCTCTGTGCCACGGCTCCCTCTAGTCGAATGAGCATATTCAAAGGCTCTCTGCTTAGCAGTGTCATATCATATATCCTGAATATTCTTTCAAGTTCCTCAATAGGTCTTGGGTGTTCGTCGACCCGGACATCTACATACCTATCGTTTCCTCCGCCATATCCACCATTCTTACGGACCACCAGCACTGCAGCCGATTGCATTCCTCGCTTGTCACCGCCTTGAGCTTGACCAGACTTCAGACCTGCAAACAACTTGTCTATCAAATCGCCCTCAGTTCGTTCGTAGGTTTCAGCCATGCTAGTGACGACAGACGCACTTGCAAGGATATTTCCTTGGCATGTGTAACCCTTGCCCACGACATGCGCGGCCGACTCCATGCATTTCTCGCCCGTGTGGGCTGCCCCGCGACCTTTGGAATC
>PRDJ01000081.1 GCA_003345555.1 Candidatus Thorarchaeota archaeon | reverse complement strand
TGCACCCAGCGCCGCCTACTACCTTCAGAATCTTTCATTCACCACTGTATATTGGGATATGGTGAACGGGAGTAAGATCTCTAATTCCACGAACCACGTCTTTCTGAGGATAACTCCGCTTACAGGTGGCCACAGTGTCACTCAAGCTCAGTTCAAGGTATCTGAAGTGGGTGGCAGCCCTGGTGTCTACAGCTTCAAGCTCAACAGCTCGCTCTTCGGTAAATGCGGCTCATTCGTGTTCCAGCTCGAGTTCATGTGGAGCAAGGGCATAACACCTCTGTATGAGAACCGCACGATGACGGTGACTCTTGTGGTTCTTCAGAGGCCTACCTACGTCGATCCAACTCCAATCCAGTCCACCCCATACGGGGAAAATGCCACATTCACCTTCAGTTATCTTGACACTCTAACAACAACCCGCATTCCGAACTCTGGCCAGCTTGCCGTACGACTCAACGAAGGTTCAGTGTCGTACGTACTAACGTACAATTCCGCCCAGCGCACCTTCAACCTATCCATCGACACTCGAACCATTGGAGGGGTCGGAACCTACACCCTTCATCTCAATATCACTTGGACTGGCGTGCCTTTCTATGCCGCGGTGGGAAGCAAGGCCTTCGTTGTCGTTGTGATTTTGAGGAGCAGTCAGCTCACACACGAGCCCTTCACTCCTCCTCAATACGGAAACAGTCTCGTAGTCGAGTTCGTCTATACCGATTTGGTCTCGGGAAGCTCGGCCGGGATGACAGGTACGCTGATGCTCAATAGCTCTCTGTCCGGTCACTATACAGTCGTGTCACTTGGGAACGGTCACTATCAACTCACTCTTGACACATATGCTCTGGTATCGGACGGGACATTCGTGCTCAACGCAACGATCGTCTATACAGGTTCGAACTATGTAAGCAATGCCATTGATTATGTCAGCGCGTCCGTTCTCAAACGGAGCACTCAACTCGGATATGAGACACCGGATCCAACTGCATACCTCGAGAATGTCACATTCACAGTGACCTACACCGATGACACGACTGGCCTAGGCATAGTCGGCGCAGTCGGGTCATTGACCTGTTCCAATTCCTCGCTCCCACTTGTGCAAAACAGCAACTACTGGGTTTCATCGCTAGGTCAGGGAGTATACGAAATCAAGGTGAGCAGCATGGCACTCGGGAGAATTGGAACGTACGTACTAGGCGTGACACTCTCGCGAGCTGGTTCGCCATTCTACATGCCCTCAACTAGGAATGTGAACTCTCGGATCACACAAAGAGCGACGCAGATACTCATAATACAGACGCCTGGAGAGACTCAATTCAGGGAGCTTGTCACATTCAGGTTCAGGTATATCGATTTCATAACCGGTTCGAACATCGCCGTAACCAAGAGTAACATCACGCTGGTTCTCGGGGGTACTTACGTTCTTGGTTCATCAGATTACACACTGACGAATTACGGTAGCTATTACGAGATCAAGTTCAATTCGACACTTCTGGATCCAGTCAACCTTGTTGTCGGAAAATCGGTTCAACTGGCTATCAACAGAAGTACTACCGTACCATACTATGCGGCGAAGAGCACAACAACATATGCGACCACTGTCGAACGCCAGACTCAGATTCTGTTCCCACTTGTCTCGGAGACTCCATACTTGGACAACCTTACGCTGAACTTCGAGTATACAGACTACATCTCGGGAGTTGGCATACCGGGTGCGTCCATCTATCTGACCAGCACTAACCTGACTTCTCCGATCTACTACGTGTTTCAGATGGGCGGCGGCGCATACCGCATTCTTGTTCCTACACAGCAGTTCGGCGGCACAGGGACCGTCTTCTTTGCTCTGACTGCAAACAAGACCGGCGCGCCTTACCACTACGCAGCAAGGACGACCAGCAATGTACCTGCGGTCATCCGATCAATCCAGACGTCTTTGCTCGCAGAAGTGCCACCCGCGGGCACACGCCCGATAGGTGATCCGTTTGTCGTTAACCTGACCCTCTCCGACTTGGACCATGGTCTACCGCTGGCTGGAGCAGTCATTACCTGCGATTGGCAAACTAGGTACGGTAGAAGCTTCACAATCCTGGAAATCGGAGGTGGTTCGTACAGGATAACGCTGAACACAACAGGCCTAGTAGCGCAACCGTACACGTTCACTGTCAACGCACAGAAGACATTCTATCAGATCTCGACCATCAATGTCGTTGTGCAGCCGGGCTCAACATCCGTGGTCATCACCCTTGAGAAAAGCGTGTACTATGCAGACTGGGGACAGCTTGTCCTAATACGAATGGATGTCCGGGAGACTCTGTACTTCACTCTCGTGCCACACATGAATGCCACCCTTCTCTGGAACGGCACTGTATATCCATTCTTGGACATTGGTAATGGAACATATACATTGAACCTTGACACCTCCGCCGCAGACTACGGTTATCACGAGCCCCAGGTCTCGGTCTCGAGACAGTACTATCAAACTCGCACACAGTCTCTCGTACTGATTGTTTCCAGAGCCGCTGGTCAGATTATGCCCTCACAGTCAACGTACGACATAGTCACGGAAACCACAGGGTCGTTCTGGGTCTACTTGAACGATACTGTGACAAACAGACCTGTCATAGCCGACAATGTCTCAATTGATTGGAACAATCAAATCTACGTGCTGGTATACAATGGAACACCAGGGTTCTATCTCGCCAGCGTGAACGTCAGTGGTCTGGATATCGGCCGTTACCCTGCGACACTTAGGGCATTCGAGACTAACCATGTTTTCTTAGATTATGTCATCGACGTCTATGTGGCTCCCGTGCCTACTCGTGTGCAACTAGCGGATGGCGCGACCTCATTTACAGTCGTGTACGGCAATGTGATTGATTTGCTCGTGACTTACAATGACACGTACCACGGCGGCTTGGTCGGTGGAGCAAACGTGACCTATGTACTCGGGAATCTTGCGGGCTCGTTCCAGGAACTGCCGAATCACACATACCGGGCATTGATTAATACCTCCTCACTATCGGCAGAGTCGTTCTATCTTCGGATCACCGGTTCGAAGGAAGGATACGCTACAGCCACAAGGACTGTGATTACGAACATACTGCCACGCCCAACTGTGTCGGCTGTTAACCCACTCACGAGAGACGGGTACTACGGAGATATCGTGTCGTTTACCGTATACTTCAATGACAGTCTCGCAGCCACGCCATTGGCAGGTGCTGCAGTATCAGCGGGTTGGGCAGGCGGCGTCGCAAACGTTACTGACTTGGGCAATGGAAGCTACCTCCTTGTGACAAAGCTATCTCTGCTCAATCCTCGCCTCTATGAAATGACCGTGTCTCTTGCCAAGAGCAACTACGCATCATCTACAGTCAAGGTGAACCTCATAATCCGAGCTACCCCCGCTGAGATATTCGGACAGGACTCAATATCACTTCCAGTCAATGACACCGCATTTGTCGTCTTCACTGTGATTGACTCGCTGACCGACGAGGTCGTGACAGGAATCAACGGCATATCATATTGGTCCGGGATTGGCGAGTTGCCGCTGACCCAGATGGGCAACGGTAGTTACAGGCTTGATATCGCAGGTACTCTGCCGCTTGGGTTGTACAGGATCGAAATCGCATTTGCCACATCCATCTACCAGATAGATCCCTTCACCTTTGATTTGACTGTAAGACAGGTCAACACCGAACTGACAATAGCAAACACGACCATATCGACAGTGCCGGGTGCTGTTGTGGCATTGCCCATCACCTACTATGATCTTGATCACAGCGTGGGCATCACTGGCGCTCTGCCCCTGGTAACCACAGGAGCCAATGTCACATACCTTGTTGACAACACAAAAGATCTCGGCAACGGTACCTACGTGCTCTACCTTGGTGTCAACGCTGGTGGCACCTTCCATGTCACAATTCAGTTCTCAAGAGGGCAATACACTACAAAGACTCTGCCGATAACAATCAGATCTGACATCTCAGCTCAACAAGTCTTCTTCCAGAGACTAACTGTCATCGGTGGCGCGTTTCTGATAATAGGTGCGGCTCTTGTTGGCCTTTACGTGCGGGTCTGGAGCATCCCCAAACTTGTGCGTATCATGAATCGGATGATTTCTTCGCTGAGAAGAGGCAAGGTTCCACGTCCTGCAAGGGTGCACTCTAGATTGGAGGGCATACAAGACATTGTCAACAAGGAACTGAAGCCCGTTGGTATTCAGAAGCTAGCAGAGGATATCGCCGCGGAACCGATAGTAATCGTTGTTCCTGAGGTCAACGATCTCCTAGAGCAACTGGCATCCATAACTGGCTTGGGTGCAAAGGAAGTGGAGGCCTTCCGTTCCGACTTGGCACGCATGAAACCTAGTGAGAGACCCGGTTTCCTGCGTGAGGTCATCGCCCAAGAGCAGGCACGACGAGCTGAAGCTTTGGGAGAGAAGGCCGCTGAGAAGCCTGCGGTTAAGCCGGAGAAGGAGCTTCTTGGAGCAAAGCCCACCGAAATGGAGGAGCTGAAGATGAAGCTTCAGAAGAAGGGAATGGCGCCTGAGGAAGTGGACATTATCCTCGATCAGGCAAAGTCACTCTCAAAAGCCGACCTCAAGGCACTTCTTGACAGTCTGGGTATTGAGCTAGATTAGAAAACAGGTGAAGCCTAGGCGGTGCGAGTCGCCGCCTAGGTCTCTCTTTCTCTAAGCCCTTTTTTCACCGTAGGTACGTTCTACTTCGGCTAGAATGTCCGGATGCGATTCGAAGTACTTCCTAGCCGGCTCTAGCATCTCGCACAGCTTCGAGATGACCGCCTCTTTGACATCCTCAGGATGCAGCTTGTTTTCCTTGTACGCCTTTTCGAAATCGGCAGCAGATGTGAACTCTATATCGCCCCCGAACTTCTGCTTCCTAGGAATCATGAACTTACCATATCTCGGGAGGATAATCCACGACACTGTCGAGGTGACTGCGTTCTGCTCCAGCACACCAGCAGGGCAGTAGGCTTTGGACATTGTGGTTCTAATCCTCTCCGGGGTATCAGTGACTCTGATATGTGATAGAGGGTCGCTTGCTGACATCTTGGAGCCACCGCCCTTGAGCGAGGGCAGTAGCGGCATGAAAATGTAGATTCCTTTCTGGAATCCGAGATCCTCCAAGTACTCACGACCCAGCATGTAGATGTTCCTCTGATCTCTGCCACCCACGCTGATGTCGGCCTGTAGGTATTTGACATCCAGAATTTGCATGACGGGGTACAGGAGTTCCGAAACCTTCGGTTCGTCTTTCATTCTCACAACCTCACTAGCCGCCCGCGTTGCTCTGGTCGTCGTTATCTTGGCCGAGAGTTTGAAGATGTCCTCAACGTATTCCTGCTTAGTCTGGTAGCTGGAGCCCCTGACAAACTTGAACTTCTTTGTGAACGGGCCCAGCACGCCCTTCATGCATTCCTCATAGTACCTAGATCTGATGTCCATCTGCTCGAAGGAGGTCTTCTGGTCGTCTAGGTGAGCGTGATAGTCTGCAATAAGCATCGTACCCTTCCCACCAAGGTTAGCCAAGTCAATGCATTTGTTGAGGGGAATGATGTAGGCAAAATGGAACGGTCCAGTGGGAGCGGTACCATAATAGAAGTTGAATGTTGGTTTCTGTAGAAGTACTCTGAGTTCCTCTGGTGTAACCACTTCTTCTGCATTACTAGATGCTTTCGTCAAAGCAGCATCAGCTTTCTGTTCATTTATCACACTCATGTGTACTCACCCCTATACTGGGGGACTAGCCCTCACCCGGCTTCCTGGGGGCTGAGGTTAATCGGCGGGCTTCAATGTGGCCGGCGTTTTAAGGTTGACCTTTGTCTGTTCGGACATGTCTGATTCTGCGAGATAGGAGTCCAAGCGCAATGAATCCTACGATGACGCTGAACCACAGAGTCACGAAACGTATGAGAATCGTTGCTGCCCCTGCAACGGGGTCACTCAATCCTATCAGCTTGGTCATCAGAAGCATTGAAGTTAACTCGTAAGTTCCGAGACCACCAGGCATGAAAGTGACTGCACCGATGACCGATGCTGCACAATGGATGAAAGTGGCTTGAAGAAGCAGGACAAGTGATGAAATCTGCAGTGAGGGAAGACCTGCGCCAGACAAGATGCTCAGCAAGAGCCAGAGTTCAAGACACTCCATGAACCACCCCGGGAGGCTTATTGCTGTGCTTACGAACATTGGTCTCGGGCCTAAGCTGCGCGCCATCGTATCCTCAATTACATCACAGCTATCACTGAACCTCTTCAGCGGTCCAAGAGAGGTCAGCTTCTTCAAGAGTCTGTCGTAGAGCTCGCGCCGTCCTAAGATGACCGCTGCAACCAAGACAATTCCACCTAGGAGCATCAGTGTTTCCATCTGCTCGGTGCTCTCGGCGCCAAGACCAAATCCAACAAGAGCCAAAATGACCATAGCAAGCAGGTCTGTAACTCGTTCCGAAACCACAAGTGGGGCTGTCCTGGCCACGTGTGTCCCGTTCAGATCGTTGATGAAGTACCCTTTGATGGCCTCGCCTATTTTTCCGGGTGTTGCGGTAAGTGTGAAGCCAGCAAGAAACACTCTAAGACTATCTGAGTGTGACAAACGAACATCAATGCGATGAAGATAATATTGCCATTTCATATAGCGGATACCATAATTCAGGAAGGAAAGCACCATCATTATCGGTAGTACCCAGATGGGAACAGAAGCGAGAGCTGCGGCTACCTGGTCGACCCTTGCATAAAGTCCTAGGAGCATGTAAACGACGACTCCGAGAAAGACAAACACCAAGAGCCTGCGGATGCTGATGAGAGAACTCCTTCTCTCCGCAGGTGCACACTGGCTCTCTGTCAACGACCAATCCTCCTAGCTCTCTGCCATATCATTGTCGGCATCTGCCAGAGATAGAACGAACAGTGACCAGTTATCTGAGTTCTTCCCAGTCTCAGAGCCCTATGGATATCGTCCACGTCCTGTATGTCTTGAAGCCATGTTCTCGCATGACCCATCTCAAGAAACGAGTGCGCATCGCTGCCTGCAGTAACGGGCTTCTCGATCCGTTGGGCCAATTGCTGTGCCCAAACATTGAATCGATTAACCATGCACCTAGAATTGATGCCCTCGACCAAGTCAATATGGCGGACCATCATCCGCTCGGGCAAGCCCTTTCTCATGGCACTCTCCTTCCTTAGCGGATCTGTCGGATGAGGAAGAACCCTAAGGGCGCCTTGGTCCTTGATGTCGTCGGCGATTTCTGCGAAAGACCGGTTCTTGATTGGTTCGGTTACGAAGAGACCAATGATTTCGCCATAGTCCGTCGACATATGCTCGCAAGCGTTGAGGAGGAAGCGATTGTCCTTGACGATGGGCCTCAGAATGGAAGGGTTAACGTGCTCAGTGATTGCCATGCCCCGGAGGCCCTTCCGCTTCATCCAAGTGAATAGCGACTTCGGGTTGCTAAGGCCGTCCTTCGAGTGAATCGTATGACTGTGCAAGTCGAATGCCGAGAGCCGGTCGTTCATGGAAAGCACCTATGGAAATCACGGAAACAGAGGAGGGAACAGGTTGCGGAAGAAATCCATAACGGGAATCCAAAAGAACAGTGACCAAAGGAGTGCAATGGCGAAGATAATCGCGCCTGCCAGTATTCCCCGGTCGCCGAGGGCAAGGTGAGGCTTTCTTCCGATTGGAGAGCCCGACTCTATCAAGTAGACATACCTCAGAATGATGCCCGCGGCAATTGGCACCGTCATCATGACTGGCTGATTTATCATGACATCCTTGAAGTTCTCGTAGCAGTAGAGAGCATAGAATAGAACGACCCATGTCGCGGACATTGTGATCCCTTGGTTGAGCATCTCGTCCGTATAATTCTCGAATACTTTCTTGTGCTGCGGAGCTAGGTCACCGAGCAGCTGAAGTTCATTTTTTCTCTTTCCGAATCCTAACACTAGTGCTACGAAGAAGACCCCTACTACAAGCCACGATGTGAATGGTACCCCTATCAGGAATGTTCCGGCCACAGCCCTGAGGACAAAACCGACAGCAATGGCTACAACATCGATGATTGCCTGATTACGCAAGTAGAGATTGTACGATTGTGAGTTCAGAATGTAAAGCACCACAATCAAGAAGAAAACGCTGTTCAAGGCATAGCCGATGAAGAGTCCAAGTCCCGCAAGAACCACGGCCAGTGACGCCGCCTTGCGAACAGTGGCACGACCAGAAGGCAGAGGCCTGTTCTTCTTTTCAGGATGAGCTGCATCCTTCTCCATGTCATTGATATCGTTCAGTATGTATCCCGAAGATGACACAAGGCAGAAGACCCCAAATCCAAGAATGAGTGGAGGGTAGTAATTCCAATTGAATATTGCAGGCAGCTTTTCCCACGGCCATTGCTTTGGCACTTCGAGAAACAAGATTGCCAGAAAGACAAGTATGTTCTTGTACCACTGATATGGTCGCATCAAAACAATATAGTCGCGTACGGGCGTTTTCTCACCACTCCTTTACTAGCTCGAGTAGGATTTCCAGAGTTCTCCCCAATCCGTCTCGTTGAGGAACCACCTGACCCACTTCTTTCCTCGCAATGGCAACCAGATTCCGTCGTGATAGAAACCTGAAAGCTTAGTTGGCAGCCACATGAGAGGTGATCTGAAGAGGAACGTCTCCATGCCAGGAAACCGCAGGAACCCTCGGTTCCACACGATGACGGGGCTTTTTGCGGGCTTGAGGTGGAAGTTTGGTAGATCCTCCCATGATTCGTAGTCACCAACTATCTCGATTCTCTCTGGGTTGCATTCACCCAAGCCAAGCTGGTTTGCGATCCGCAGCATGTGCACCAACCTGAGGTCGATTCCCATCAGTCTTGTTTGAACAGTATCCGCAGCCACCATGTCATTAGTCGCAAGAAGGATATTCCCAATCTTGGGCACCATCGTCCGAGGCCCTGCTCCATCACCGAGGACTGAGCCGTCGGTCACAACAAACTCAGAATGAGAGATTGTCTTCTGCAGCATTAGAAGGTCCGTGAGTACCTCGTGGAGACGCAAGTGTGCCAAGTGTCGGTTCTTGGTCAAATAAAGGCCGAATGAGTCCTTCATTGCTCCGGTCATTTGAGTATGACCGTGGGTCTTGATAGTAGGCAAATGGATTATGTTGGTTCCGAAAATCTCCTTCGGAGCAACAGTCTCTCCGAAAGTTCGCTTGAGCGCCAAGGTCTTTCTTGGCATCTTGACATCGACATAAGTGGCCTTGATGAGAGGAAGGAACTTGATGCCATGCTTCTTTATTACAGGGTACCAATTGTTGTTGCGAACTCCGTGATAGATGTTCGTCACAACGGTCTCGTTCTCAACCGCCTGAATCGTGCGAGGATTAAAACCATCAGCGATTAGTTTGCTGAGTACGCCGTCGAGCACGTAAGGGTTCGTCGAACACGCGGGATAGAACTTGCTCCATGAGAGATTGAGTTTCACTGTGGTGGCAAAGTCCCTAGAAACCGACCTGTCATACTCGGCCAAGTCCATGAGGCGGGCGATATCTGAGATGACAGTCTTTGGAGATGTCTTTACCACCGCTACCTTGGTCATTCCCGTGCACTCACCCTTCGGACGCTGAGCCGCCCTGTTCAGTCTTGCCAAAAGCAGCATGGCCGCGGAATACGACCTTATCAAGCTGCTTCTGTGTAGGCGGTTTAGATGCTGACGACTTCAATCTTGAGTCCGTTTCGGACTCTAATCACTTTCGGATTCACTGCTCCCCCGTAAGAAGCGCTAAAGACACTCATGAGTCTCCCGTCGAAGAAGTATTGATATCCATTTTCGAAGGCCTCATGACCCCTAATCATTAGCTGGATTCCAAGGTTTGAGGCAAACTCCTCGAAAGCACGTCGACCAAACTCCCTAGCTCGGTCCGAGCGGTAGCTTTGCCTGAAACGGAAGTCCGCTTCCCTTGGGTCATTCCATACGAGCTGGAATGCAGTGTCATCCGGGAAATTGGGGTGGAATCTGTCTATCTCTTGTATCTGCTCACTACTAGTTACTCGCTCTGGCACTCCACCATGGCACGCGAAGAGCCCTTCCGGACTCAGCGCCGCAAGGGGTAGGACTTCGAATACTCTGCAATAGCTATCAAACAGCCCATGAGAATAGCGCTCTGACACGGTCGGGTAGAAGCCGTATACTCTAGCAATCTCTGACGACTCATGGTTTCCTCTCAACATGAAGACTCTCGTTGGGTATTCTATTGCGAGAGATAAGACAAGATTGAAGGTCTCAACCTGCTGGGGGCCTCTATCCGCATAGTCTCCAAGGAATATCATACAGGATCCTTGATTGTCAAGGAGCAGATCCCGAGCAGCAAGAGCCGATTTCAGCTCGCCATGTAGGTCCCCCACGTAAAACACGTCATTGTCCGGTGCTACAATGAGGTTTGGAGCGTCCTTATACTTGTCCGCAACAAGAGAGGTTAGTTCCTGAATCTCGGCCGCCGAGAGGTCCTCCCGCCACAACAGACTGCTCTTGTTCATTGGGCTCTCCTTCTGAGTGTTTGAGTGGACTTGACGCACTTGGCATCTGCTTCATTCTGAGTCGTGGGACAATGTACTCTCAGTGGCACTGTCATTTCCAACCTAGCGCTTTGAACACTGCATCAACAGCCTGTTCAGGGGTTTCTGCCGAAGCGACCAAGTCCTGCCTTTTGTCATCGATTCTACTGCCGGCCAGTCTCTGCGCCCACCCGCCGGAATGAACCATTGCTACGACAGGCTTTTCCGAGAACCATCCAATCGCCATTTCGCTGAGTGTGCCGGCTTGGCCACCTATTGCGATAATAGCGTCTCCCGTTCTCGCGACAAGGAAATTCCTCGCATAGCCAAAACCTGTGGGAATCACGATGTCGACAAACTGATTTGCATCTTTCTTGTTGTCTGATGGGAGTAGACCAATCGTTACGCCGTTGCGTCTTTTGGCACCACGGCATGCCGCCTCCATAACACCGCCAAGTCCACCGCAAACTAGGGCAACGCCTCTTCTAGCTATTTCCTGCCCCACGCTGTCGGCCAACTTCAGAGTCTTTTCGTCGGCCTCAGAGCTACCAATCACTGAAATCGTTCTCAGCGGCATCTATTGTCAGCACCTTCAGGACGATTAGACCGACTTTCGGCTCGTTGAAGCTTGCTCTTTAGCATGTTGTAGACTGAGGACGAGAGTCTGCCCTGTTTCATTCTGATTTCGGCCTCTTCGAGAAGGGTAGGACGTTCTGCGCCAACCAATCGGTTTGATGGTCGCACTTTGGAGCGGGATCCGTTGATTTCTGACCCGGGTATTGGAACGAAGGTGGGGCAACAAGCGGCTCTATCAATCTGCACTCTCACATCCGCCGGGAGTTCTCCCCGGTTGAGTCCTTCAAGCTTTGCCATGGCTAGAAGTGCTCTCGGACCCATGCCTTGACTGGACCACCCCTTGTCTTGACCTATGATGCAGATCCTCTCCGCCTTCTTACATCCTCTTTTGCATTCTTCGCAAAGCCTAGAGCGAAAAAGAAGCGTACCAGTCGCAAGTTCCATCTCTGCGACTCCTTCATGAAGGCTTATGACGCAGGCAGTATCAGAGACCCCGATTCCTAGTGAACGCGCAAACTCCCTGATTTCTCGTTTTTCTTCTTTCGTATTCACGGGTAGGGTCGCTTGGTCCGGTCGAAACTGAAACTCGGGGCAGTGTCTTTCGTCTAGGAGCATCACTGTGACGCGCTGCAACCCATCGTTCAAGCGCGAAGTCATGACTTCCGATAGGGCATGAAGTGCATCTTGCGCCGAAAGGGCACGATGAATTTCACAGCGGCTACATACAGTATCTTCGACCGTGCGTTTCACGCTCTCGCGGTCAAGCAGTGAGCCCACTACGACAATCATTAGTGACTCTTGTTGTTCGGGAGTGAGTTCAAGCAGGAGCTGATGCAGGGCTCCGAGCTCCTCCTCTCTGAGGACTACAATCGATGAATTCGCACCTCTCATCAACCTCCTCGTTATACCGGCAAATCGTTTCCGAGAAGGAATCAGCCAGAGCTGAAGTGTGATGGCTCCGACTGGGCTAGGTAATCTCGCGACTCCAATTCCGATTCCCAACGCCGTATAGAGTTGGTATGACAGGCCGCCTCCCGATACCTGATTCAGGAATCCGGCTTGCAGTGACGGCGGGTTCCCTAGTACTAGAACCTTGTATATCAAATGGAGTCGTCCTTCAGCAGGATTCGACATAAGCACGCATTGCTGTGTGACATTGCCGGACTAAACTGTATTGGTCGTTGAACGCTCGTCCCTGCTGTCGTCTCCGATTCCACATAAGCCGACCAAGAGCTCTAACCATTTAGATTGGCTAGAATTGTGTGTCGTCGTCGTAATCTTCATCGTCGTCATCAGATCGGACATCCACCATATCCTCTTCTGTCATGTCAAGATAGTCGCCGGGCACGACTCGCTCTAGAATGTCTTCCATCTCTCTCCACTCATTGTACCTGCGCCTTCTACCCAAGAGGCCAGAAAGAGCAATTGCGACGAAAGCAAGAGTTGCCGTGACATACAATTCCAGTCGAGACGAAAAGGCGGCCGATGAAAGGGCCATTGCCAGCACGGCAATGGCGGCAATGATGATAACGTTCATGAAACAATCGCATCGGATTCCCATCCCGTTGGGGCCGATTTCAAAATCCTCTGGTTCTGCACCAGCGGCCCGGTTGAGTATGTAGTTGAATAGGCCTGCAAGGGATATGCCAGTCAATACGATGACGAGTGCAACAGGATCCATTGTTCACAAGTCCTATGACGGTATCTCCTTGGCTTCGGGCTGCGCTATTCTAAGGTAACTGAAGCCATACTCTCCTTCGTAGGAAATCTCAGAGCCTTCGCTGGGTGTAATGACAAACATGATTGAGTAGTCGCGCAATGCGGCGGAACCAGCCTTTTCAACTTTGAACTTTCCTCTAGCGAGAGCGACCTTGTGTCCAGTTTTCAGTGTCCTGAGTTCAGGACGGTCCGTGATGACGACTCCAACCCGAATGTGAAGCTTGTTGTTTCTGGCTATCAGCGTGTCGACTCCACCCACATTCTGAACGGAGAGCACGTCCATCCAACCAGTGAGCTCCTGAGACAAGTCCTTGAAGTCAACTGGGTCTGAAGATACTGCAACTTCGACCTGAGGGTAGTTACCTTGAATTTCGTTTAGGATTGGCGTAATCTCAGATGTGCTCCAGCCTTTTTTGACAAAGAGCTTCAGGGCATGTTCTGCTATCTTCTCAAGGCTTGACTTCAGTTTGTCCCCGGATGAGGAAGATATTTTGTATAGCATCAGAAAGGAAGAGAGAGCTCCCTCTTCCTTGCCATACGCTATACCGATCTTGTAGGCATTGACTGACATCTGCCATGCAGTGTCGTGCTCGTCGAACTGGCAATAGTACTTCGCCAAGTCGTTCAACATTGATACTGTGGCGTCGGGGTACTGCAGCTTGCTCTTCGACAGTGAGAATCCGCCCATGAACTTGCGCAGTATCTGCATGGTAACATAGAGCCCTTCTGACGTCGCCTTCATGTCCTCGAGCCCGAGCCGCTCTAACATGCTGTCGTAGAGAGAGTAGAAATAGTCAATCTCCTGATAGTCCTGGCGAATAATAGCGAGCACTATTCTCACGAAGAACGCAGAGGCCTTCAGTTCATCGTTTGAAACGGATGCGAACATCAAGAGCCTGAATGCTTCTTCGCTGAGAGCGAGAGCATCCTCAACGCCTTGCCGGGTTCCCCTGTACAGATGACAGATCATTTCAAGATAGTATAGGAACAGCGTAAGGTCAGATGCATGCTCGACCAGTTTCTTGTGCGTCTCAGCATCATCCGTGAGCGTCGAAACAATCAGCAGCCGCTCGATTTCGTTCTGGACAGCGTCGATTTCGTCAGCTAGTGCGTCGTACTTGCCTTCTCTGAAATCGTCAAACATTGCAGGTATTCCCGCTTTAATATCTTCGAGAAAATCGAGGACAAACAGTGATTGTCCCTTAGACAGTTTCTTGTCAAGTCCGCTTGATGGCCGCCTGACTGTGCGCATGACTTTCATGGCATGGTCCTCAATAATGCGGATTCTTGTAACAGGGTCGTAGGTCTGCTGCCTAGATATGCTGTACCTGACTTCTTCAGCATAGATCCTATCGCGGATTGGCTCAAGCTTCTTCTTCTCTTGAGGATCTTCTGTGGACTCAATCAGCTCAAGGACAAAGGCGGACCCGACTATTCCCTCTACTTCCAACTTGAAATCCTGTATTGTATTTAGCAGTTTCAAATCACTAGTTACGATTCGTGCCTGCTTGGCCCTTATTGCGGCTAGAACCATGGACATATCATTTGGCTGCGGCAATGCGGTCTCCGGTTTCTGGAAGCTTTCAAGAAATGCCTTGATATCTTTCATAAGAGTCTCATCAATCTGAACAATCTGCTCTACCTCGCGCCGCAGGTACCATCTGAGCTCTTGGAAGACCTGACGTGTCATCCATACTTCCATACCAGTGCGGTCACATGCCTCCTTGATGAGCTGTACGTCCTTTGGTCTTTCACTGAAACCACTTATGAAGAAATTCGCATCAAGGTATACACGCATGCTTCTGTTCCGCTCCGTAAGTCGCTGATTCTGTTTCGGTTTTCTGTTGCGGCTATGACTGCTCAGGAAGGAGCCTTCTACCTATGGAAAAAGGTTCCGATTGCGCATAACGTACGACCCTGTGTTTCAGGCTAAGTGGGTACCGGTGTTCGAGACGTTGGCCGCGTTTGGCCAAGCTCATATCTTGAGGAGCGGCATGATGCCGCCTGTTTGTAAGATATTTATCCCCGGACTCTGACAATCAACGATAGGAAAAAGCCATGGAAGATAAATCCTCGAAGGTCTACAAGACGATCAAGGACGCAGGTAAGCCGATGAAGGCTGGAGAGATAGCAGCGGCCACTGGTCTGACAAATGCCGAAGTAACCAAGATTGTGTCGGTTCTCATGAAAGAGGGCAAGCTCAAGTCTCCCAAGAGATGCTTCTACTCAACCTGAAGGCCGGGTTGTCCGTTGGGCTTCTTCGGTTCTCCAGTCCAGCCGTCAGAAGGCCTCATGGTGTGAATACGGATGAGGCTAGAGTCGCAAGTGGCCGAAGAACTCGGCTATCGGACCGGATAGGAAGTACTCCAGATTGAGCGCGATGCCCACAAAGTGAGCCAGCCATATCGCAGCGATCATCCACCTGTACCTCATCATCTCCTCAGGTGTCTTGAGCAGGAGTACCAAGGGAACGAACCACGTGTAGTACCACACAAGGACCCAAGAGAAAAACATGAGAACCAATGGTAGGCCGAAGATGAACAAGCCTGTTAGGTTCCTAGATCTCAGCTTCAGCGCAGGAATTCGTATGCGACCGAGCGGCCTTGTTTCAAGGACAGAGTACAGAAATGTGATCACGAGAACTCCAGGCGCCAGCAATGCCACAGGGTTGGTGGATGCTAGACCAACGTAGAATGGGTTCGTCGTGATGGCAGCATAGCTCGGATTGTTAGTCAGATGGGCCAGCAAGGATGTGTAGTCCATGCCAGTCGCGAGCAGAGGAAGGGATAGAGCAATCAGCGAGGCCGCAAACCCGAGTGACATCAGAGGTCCCGCCGCAAAGAAGACCGGAAACACCATTGCCGGGTACACTTTGGTCTGAACGGCAATTCCTAGCAGAGCGTTTGCCCTCCAAAGCGAGTGCCGCTTGAAGAGTACAAACGAGCCTAGCATGAAAGCGTCAGCTAGAGGCTCGATTTTTCCGAACCCGACTGCGTATACGAGTCCGAAGAAGTAGTATACACCGAACAGCTGCCAAAGCCAACGTCTGTTCCAATAACCCTGCGAGAGATACAGAAACATGAGTGCATTCAGATTGACGAGAAGAACGAGCACAACGTTTGCGATGTAGTGGCTAGGACCGTAGATCCCGGGCTCAATCGCTGCCAAAAGAGCATAGAAAAGCAGGGTTACGAGGGGGTACTCGTAAGTGACGTTCAGCACGCCGGTCAGCATGTGGTCTGCAGGCGCATGATATGTCACGTTGAGGTCATGATCACTGATATTATAGACCCCTAGACCCAGTTGCCAGAACAGCTGTCCGTAGACCATATCCCTGTTGCGGTCACGCTGAATAATCATAGCGTCCGCCACGGGCACAAGCATCAGTGATATCAGCAAGGACAGGATGATGTATTTCCCGTAACGGCGAAACACTGCTGCCAGACAGAGTTGTTCTGACATTTCCACGGCCTCCCAGGGCTCGGGGTATTAAATCAATGGGTTGAGCGGCGATTCTGTCCGCCTGCAGTGAGTCTAATCTTTCGGTACAGTTAAATCATGCCCACATCCCGCCGCAGCGGAATCCGGAGAGATTAAGATGAGTACGCGAGCGAGACCCACAATTGCTGACGTATTGAAAATCAAGTCCGTGGCGATTGTTGGCGTATCCTCAAGAATGGGATACTTTTGGGTCCATTCCATGATTCAGTGGCCTCACGACTTAAAGCTCTGGCTCGTGTCGAAAGGAGAGCAAGAGGCACTCGGACGGAAAGTCTACCAGAGTCTTTCAGAAGTGCCTGAGAAGATTGACTATGCAATCATCTCAGTACCCTACAAGTACGTTGCCGACATTGTCAAAGAGTGTGCAACCAAGGGTGCCAGAGGGGCGACGATATTCACGAGTGGCTACTCTGAACTTGGCACAGAAGAAGGAAGGCAGAGGGAGAGAGAACTTGCACAAATAATCCAAAGCCTACCAATGAGAGTCTTAGGCCCGAATTGTATGGGTCTTCTCTACCCCAAGCTCGGCTTTGCATTCATGCCTACCGTGAAGAGAGGTCCGGGGAATGTTGGGTTTCTGTCCCAATCAGGCGGAGTCGCCATTGCGACATACACAGGCGGCGTCGAATCCGGCATCGGCTTCAGCAAGGTCTTCAGCTTTGGCAATCAGATAGATATCACTGCTTCTGAGATTCTCGACTACTTTGAGACCGACAGCGAAACCGAAGCCGTCGGAGCCTACCTCGAGGGTGCCAAGGATGGGAGACCTCTGGTCGAGTCGCTAAAGCGGTTCGCGGCAAAGAAACCGATTGTCGTCCTTAAGGGCGGGCGGTCTCAGGAGGGAACCCGCGTTGTTTCTTCGCACACGGGAGCTCTGGCAGGGAACAGCGAGCTCTGGGCGGCAGCGTTCAGACAGGCGAATGTGCCCACGGTCACAACGCTGGAGGATCTATTAGCGACTCTCAGCGTGTTTTCCAAATGCCCGGTTGCTCGCAGCAACAGTGTAGGGATGGTCACGATAAGCGGTGGAACCAGTGTTATCTACACGGACCTCTGCATAGAGCGAGGACTGAAGGTTCCTCGAACCTCAGACGACACTGTCACGAGACTGAGAGAGATCATTAAGGACGTAGGAACAGGGCTCGGGAACCCCGTGGATATGGCGGCGGACTACTATCAGGATCAGACAACATCTGAGGTAATCAGGCTCGTCGGGGCAGACCCTGCTTTCGATTCCGTCATCGTTGAAGCGGATGTACACAACATTCACCAAATCGCCACTATCATGGACGCGCTCGATGTGATGCCGGACTTCTGGAGGTCATTGGCAAAGGCCGCGAGAGAAGTGGTCGAGACGCATCACAAGCCCGTTCTCGTTGCAGTTCCGGAGGTGGCTTACCCTGAACAGAGAACTGCGACATGGAATACATTCGTCAATGAGGGTCTGCCTGTGTTCAGGAACATGAGTGAGGCTGTGGGCGCATTGTCGAGAGTTTGTCAGTACTACAGAATCAAAGAGAGTCGCCTGAGCGGCTGACGAGTCAGGTTCTGATCCCCAAGGAAGGAAAGGCAAGCAGGTATGATGAATCGACAGAAAGAGCGGGCGTCTTTGGTGGGCTGTACGGGCGTGTTTATATTATCATGCACAGAGAGACGCATAGTTGTTAACAGGGTTTTGATATAATTGCAGAATGACGACAGCCAGCCTGATGATCAGCAATTGACTGCCGCCGAAGGAACTCTCATGGGCCGTGTCAGAAGGGCATTAGAAATCACAGAGGGCGTCGAAATAGCCAGACGGTACTTCGTCATAAACGCCTTCGACGGTGCACTCACTATGCTGGGCCTGTTACTTGCAGGTTTGGCCTCAATGGCAGTACTTGCTCCCCGGACAGCATTGAGCACAACACTACTGGCCGCAATGGGCACGAGCACAGCCATGGCTATTTCGGGTTTCAGTGGAGCCTATCTTGCAGAAACGGCAGAGCGCAATCGCGAAGTCGATGAGATGCAAAAGGCCAAGCAGTCCCAGCAGAGCATGTCGAGCTATGAGGATGCAGTTCAGACGACATCACTGGTCATAGCGGCTGTCGATGGTATCGCGCCCCTGTTGGCGGCCTCCGCAATCATGTTTCCATTGGTTCTTGCCTCCGTTGGCCTTCTCGATTCTAGTGTTGGGTTTGACTTGGCAGTGGCAATCTGCATGGTAGTTCTTGCGCTCTTGGGGGTGTTCCTTGGACGGATTTCAGGAAAGGACGTCTGGGTTTTCGGCGTAGTCACACTGTTGGCGGGAATCTGTACGGCTTTGGTGATGTTCGTTTTTCTTCTTGCCACGAGTGCAGTCGGCTAGCTGGTTTGTGAGACGCCAGTTCTTGGCTAAACAAGATCAGGGCAGCTCGCTGTACGGACAGGGCGCCATAGCGATGCTGCGGGCAATTGAGTCCAATCTTAGCTCTCTCTATACACAAATGTATGCTCCCGATGACAGGAGCCGGTGACGAGCCCTTTGCCTACCTGCATCTTCACCTCAAACCGAGCCGACACGTTCATTGAACTCAGATATCAGCTGGTCGATCTTAGGTGTTAGCTGCTGTATGCAGGCCCAATATGCCTCATCATGCCACTGACGGTTCAATTCGTCGATGTCAAACATCTGCTGCTCAATCCATGTGAAGTACTTCAGATGGTGAACGCGCTTTCTGTCGGGGAAAGTAAGTTCCGTCATGGCATCTGTCTTCTGTCCCATCAGATGTCTGTGATAGTCCTTGATAGCATCTCTCTCCGAGTAGGCTCCATGTGTCTCTTTGGCTTCTTTGAGCCTTGACTGGTACATCGACATTGAATCGGTGAATACCGTAAGGACGAGGTCCTTTC
>PRDJ01000080.1 GCA_003345555.1 Candidatus Thorarchaeota archaeon | reverse complement strand
CAGACTCTTCACTCCATGCTCCTATGTCCAAACTGAGCGACTCGGTCACCTTCATCGCGTTCTCAATCGTCTGTCGAGCACCCATAGCGATGCCGCTCGCCGCTTCTCTCGAGTTGGAGACAAGACTGCTGAGCGACGCCCTTGTTTCTGCGTCGGTCTGATTCAGCTCAAGGATGATTTGTTCGAGAGAGCGGCTCAGTTCGTCAGAAGAAGCTGCCATTTCACTGGCTGCTTCGTTTACTATCTCAGACAATCTTGAATTGATAGCGTCGGAGAGACTAACCGTCGCTTGTCGCATTCCACTCAGACTATTCTGCAAAGCACCTTTGACCGAGGCTTTCGCCTGTTGCACCATCGTCTTTGCGCTCTTGCCAAATTCGCCAATCGCCTGTGATGACGTATCGTGCTCACGGCGGACCTCTTGGTCAAATTCCTTGTTCACAGTCTTGATGTCTGTCTCGATATCACTCTGAACCCGGTCTAGCTCACTTTGCACATCGGTAAGCTGGCTAGCTAGGCTTTCACCTAAGCTCTCACCGTGACTTGTGAGGATAGACTCGGCAGCTTCGCAGAAGGATGTCAATATTCCACTTGAAGACTCAATTGCGCCCGCCGCGCTGGTCCGCTCCTCCTCAATCAGAGTAGAGTCACGTTCATCAAGTGTTTGTCCGAGCTCAGTAGACATTCTGCTCTCGGCGTCCTTGATCGTCTGAACAAGCTCTGCTAGTGTCTCGTCATGCGAGTCAAGAGATGTTCGAGAGACCTCGTCCAATGAGCGTGTCTGATCTGCAACAGATGACAGGTCTTCACCCATAATCAGGTATGGCGGGATTGCTCTGTAGACTGGAACGACCGAACCCACTCGACTCACTAGACCCTTTCTTTTGAGACCTTCAAGCGTCTTCTCAATGGTCTGTGTCTTATCGCCCGTCAGGAGGGCAATGGCTCCTATCGTCATGTTGCCGCCAGCAAGAACTGGCACCAAAACCCGGGCTTCGGCATCAGTAACGCCAAGGTTGGTTTTCAGTATAGCAAGGGTTTCCTGACTCGTTGCACCATCACTCAATGTGGATCTATTCCTCCCTGAAACTGCATGCACTCGTCACTAAATCACACGTTTCCAGTCTGTGTTTGCCCCGCAGCTAATCCGAACACTTTTCTCAGGTCTCCAACTTCAGGCGGCGACCTATGATCGTCGGTAATGATCTCGACCTGAAGGCGGATACCTCCGTCCGACGTTTTCAGACTCAGCAGCTCGATACGGTGAGCAACTAATGACTTCAAAGACTCAAGCTGCTTCTTCGCCTCTTTGTTCTTCACTTCGACAGCAAGAATCCACCAGTTAGTCGTTTCATCTATAAGCTGGCATTTTAGATTGTAGTACTCGGAGAAGAGGGAGACGTACAGCCTAAGTGCCTGAAAGTCCCGTATGGGTATGTGGTTAGGATTGAGTACTACAGTATCCCGTGCAAAGTCAAAGTGAAAGAACATGTCGTCACCGGTCACAAGCAGCAGATTCCCTTCCCTAACCGTTGAAAACCTCGCCCAGATCTTGGAGAACCTAGTTGTGAATTGTCTAATCGAACTCATGTTCAAAGCGGAAAGGAAGTCTCGAATGGGAACTCTACGATCTACCATCTCACGGGTTCTCTTCTCAAGGATATACCGTTTCACCTGATCAAGGTAGACAGAATAGCAGAAGCTCGGAAGGTCTTTCACTTCGACTCCGAGATCAATGAGCATGTTGAGGAAGTTGCGATCTTTACAGGCAGGACGAACCGTGCACGCAAGTCGGTCTTCCTGACAGGTGATGCACTTCTTCTTGTGGAGCTGCATTAATTCTCTTGATAACTGGGTATCTGCCGCCTTGTCAAGAAGTTCCAGTCTCGATGCAAGGGTGCTGTCATGTCTCTCGTAGTCCATCATGTTACCTGTTCACCTGTCTTGCATTCAAGCAACTGCTAATCAACTGCCACCCAGTTGCCGTTGCTTCACACCAGGGCCCGGTGCGAAAAGGGCATCAGGCTCTACAATGATAAAGTTATGGAAGAAGCGAGGGCACTAACGAACACAGAGGAAGCCCGAGACCAGCAATGAAATCGGCTTTTCCCCTATCCCTTTGTCAATTCCTTCAACTTCTGGGCCCAGCCTCGTATTTCCTTGTTCAAACGAGCGATGTCATTCTCGTTCAAGGTGGCTGTGGGCGGATAGGATTTTAGTTCTCGAGCGATTCTGCCGAATTGAAAGAGAACGGGAGTGTGCCCAGGAATGAGAACAGTCAACTTGTCGCGTGCTTCTTCTAATGCCTTTGCCATCTTGTCGGCTTGGGTCTGAGGCCGGACAAGCTTAAGAAGGTCATCGATTAATGAATCAATGGTTGCGGGCGTAACAGATTCGCGTGTCTCCTCTTCCTCACCGGTCTCGGCCCATGATGTCTGCTGCTCCTTCCTTTCAGCTTTGCCCGCCTTGGACTTCTCTGGTTTCGGTGCTTCCTCGGTCCCCTTTCCAGCTATTCCCACTACTTTGGTCACTTCATCCAGAGTCTTGTTGTACTTGCGCTCTATATCGTCGAGCTGCCGCACTATGATGCTGACTATCTCTTGCGTTTCAGAGAATGCACGAGTAAGCTCCTCAAACTTCTCCTCAAGGGTCGAAAGACTTGCCACATAATGTTGCAGATCATCGATCTTCTTCCCGAGTGCACCATCTTGGCCCTCGCGACCTTCTCTTAGAATCGCATCGACGTCTTTTACAGAAATCAGAATGTCGTCCATCTTTCTGAAAAGCACCTCGGTTTCTCGTGAGGCTAATGTCTCTCGCATGGTCGAGTCGATTCCCTGAACAGAGGCCATGAGTTCATCAATCTTTGAGACGGATTCTGTCTGTTGGTGGACTTCCTCTTTCAGCGAGTCAAGCTCTTCAGTGAGGTGCTCGAGTTTCTTCTGGAGGTCTCCAAGCGATCCTTCGGACATTGTCAACACGACTCTGCTTGTACTACGGCAGACGACGTTAATGTCCGTATTTAGCCTTTCGTCGATTGTAGCAAACGGCTCGCGCACATGATTGTGATTGCCAAATCGATAACCGAGGAACGTGCGCGTAATCTTGAGCCACCTGAACTAGCTCCGTGCTCGCACAATCTCTATTCCCATGCTCTCGAGGATGGGTAGGACACGCTCTCTCTGTTCAGCATTCGTGCCCTTCCAATCAATCAACGCGGCAGTAGTCTTCTCCTTGGCACGGTACACCATCTGGCGAACAACGTCACCAGTTATTGCGTCCAGAGCATGTTTCGGGGCCATATGACCTATTCTGTGTCGGCCCTCAATCACGATGCTGTTGAACTTAGTCGCATAGTGCGTTCCGCCGAAAGCAATGGTAGCATCACGCGCGATCGGCTCACTCACACAGTCAATCGCCGCTGCCGCTACTGCTTTGGCCGCCTCTTTATTGCGCCAATGGCTTTCATCACTCCCAAGCTCGACAAATAGCAACGGAGTTTTCATAGATGTTGGTCCATGATGAGTTACCTCCATGCTAACCTCGAATTGGCTTAGGTTTCGTTCATTCTGCTCCCGATGGAGTCTCCTCAGAGCTGCCGCAACCAAGGACGCCACCGACACTGAAAGTTCCTGCGGCCGCCCACCGAAAAGCGCCTCATTCCCGAGGTTGCCAGTACTGTGCACAAGCAAGGCGGGACGACCTGACTGTGCTCGATGACGAGAACAGAAGATGAATGCCTCAGCGTTGAATCTCTCCTCAAGATGGCCGCATTCTATGAGATCTCGATTGGATGTTATCAACACAGCAGACTTATCGCGAGCCATGATTGGATTGCCCTCGAAAGACTCTCCGGAGTTAGAGAAACCATAATCCCCGACAAGAACATCCCGAATTGTCTGACTGGCGATATCCTTCACCGATGTTACGAGAACCCTCAACAGCCGGGGCCCCCTACTCTATCTTGCACTTCTCCAACAAGGGCTCAAGTGTGATTCCGACATCTATGACAACTGATTCACTGAATGAAGTGAGCAGGTCGCTCTCTATCCGAGTCTTAGAATCCTTGATTCTTTCAAGCTGCTTGACGATGTCGTCCCTGATTCTGAGGAGGTCGTTCTTGTGATACTCCAGATTCTTGCTTGCCTCTTCCAGACGAGATGCGAGCTCCGCATTCCTTTCATATACTTCGGACCCCGCGAACCTCCGACGTTTCTCGTCAATCGCCTTGGCTTGATTCTGCAAGTCACGCAATGACCCTTTCTTGATGTCCTCTATTTCCTCAATCGCGCGGCGCTCCAGTCGGTCCTTGAGAGCTAGCATACCACCCTCCAATGCCTGTCTAAGACCGTCAAGTCCTTCAACAAGGCCCGGATATCCGTCTGGTTCAGCCGTAATGGCGGTCAAAGGATTCTCGAAGTAGTCAATGAGAGCCTTTTGTCCTGATGCACCCACCTGAATATCGGTTCCCTTCTGCAGAAATGCCTTGACTTGCTTCTTCAAAGGATTGAGCTTCATTCTCAGGATGCTGGAGACTCGTTCGGATTCCTCATCAAGGGTGAGGAGTTCGCCCACATTCGAGGACTGCCTGAATTGATCGTAAGCATGCTTTGCGGATGAATACTCTTTCTTCGCGGAGTCAATCCTGAGTCTCACTTGACGAACCTGTTCCTCAAAGTTCTCTCTTCCAAGTGTCATCTCACGAAAGGACTGTATACGCCCGTCTATTCGTTCAACGTCCTTCAGCCAGCTGAAATCATAGAGAAGCTTGCCAAGTTTCTTCATCTCAAGTGAGAGTTCTTTCATGTACATGTCGAGAGACTTGATTGAAGCCTTGTGCTTCTTGTCCATCCTACCTATCCACCTAGCACCTGCATCCCACACGTCTCTGATGAATCGATCTATCTGAATCTGCAAGGCTTCGGTGCTCTCGTATGTTATTGTCTTCTTGACGTCGAAATTGTCGACAATCTCACTGATTTTCATCGCGAACCTTGCCGCAATGCCTTCTGATTCCTCATCTTCTTCGGCGCTGGCTTCCTTGAGGGTCTCTGCTATCGCCTGAACGTCTTTGAGACTCCTCTCGACGACCTTGTAGCTTCTCTCTGCCTGTTTGACAAAGTCCTTCGATTTGTCAGCAAGACGCTTCTTGTACCATTTCTCAAGGTGTTCAATCGTGAGAGAGGTCATGGCCGTTGCACAACCGGAGCCGGGTTCGTGCGTGGTTTATCAACCTTTTCAAAGTCCAATGCTCGACTATCAGGATATTTGGCTGCCACTCATGGACACTGTATCATCCATGATGGAGAAACGGGGTTACCCCCTTTGTTGCCCGGTCCTGCCACACGACCGAGAACAAAGGGGTTCCGTATGTTCTGCTTAGGTTTTCATTCCTCCGTCTGCCAAAGATGGTCGGCGAGCATGCGTCCTGTCGCAGTCAGGCTTGCCTGAAGTCCCCTCTTTCTTACGTCGCCTCCGACCAGCAGGCCCATGTCCATCAGAGCATGGAGATTCCATTTGGCGGTACTATACGGAAGACTACCTCTACGCGACACTTGATCGGCCAAGCCTGTGACAGTCAGGGTGTGGAATCTGAGCAGCCAAGCGGTCATCCTCAGTACAGCCTTTTGCGTCTCGCTCATTCGGACATCTGCTAGTTTCAGAAATGTCGAGGCAAGGCTCTCAAAAGAAGGCTTCTCAGCTGGTTTGGCTTCTAACTCAGGTGACTCACGGCCACCAGAGAACACATCCACCTTGTCGGCGGATTTGGCACCCACCACTTGTCTGAGCGACCCGACATCGATGGGCAGATGGCATAGATACACTACCCATTGCGTTTTTCACCTCACTTCAAATCGGGTAAAGAGCCCTCTTCTTCATCGCACTTAAGCTTTGCCCGCCATCTCAGTCGGGGCTCTCAAAAACCTACTCCATGTCGCTAGGAAGCTCGAAGCCAGCAGAACTCAGCTTTCTGAATCCCTGACTGTAGAGACTCATGTGATGCCTAATGTCAAGCTCTGCTTCTGAAAGGGATTCAAGAAGGGGCTCGATTTCGTCCAGACCACCCTCTTTGTATGCCTCTATCATGTCACCGATGACGTCACTTTCGCCCAGCATGGAGTCCTGAATGACCGTGCCGAGTTCAATCATGGACTGGACTACTTCAACAGCATCGCTGTCTGGCATGTATGGCAGAAAGTCTTCAAAGGCGACGCCGGCTTGACGGCACCTCTCGACGCGGCTAGGGATAGTTTCGTCAACCATGGAATACATCCAGCCCACCCGCTCTTCGTCTGTCAAGTCCCTTAGGTTCTCAATCGAGAAGTATCCAGTCCAAGGAGCAAATTCCGTGGCCTCGTACTCTATCCACTCCTCAAAGGCACTGATAACACGCTGCCAAGCGTCTTGCGTCTCAGACATGAACCATCGCCTTGGTGTGGAGGAGTTCATGTTATCAAGATAACTGGATTGCACGGTTTGCCCACACCATCGTATACCCGGCCTAGTATGAGCGTTGCTGCCACTGCCTCAAACATGCCTTCTTTTGCACATATGACATCTGTCAATTCACTGGTGATACTCTGACAACTCCACTGCCGAGCCCCTTGTGCAGTAGTAATCCCAGCGTAGGCTCATCGTCCTAGTTATTGCGCAATTTGAGCACAGACAGCCCTTTCGTTTAGGATCCCTGTCCCTTCTTCCCAAGGTGCAATACACGGCACTAATCTCTCCGACATCAGTATTCGTCGGACACTTATCGCATTGACAGAGATGTAGTACTTGTACCGCGCTTTTCTTCAAATCGGCTTCAGACATGCCACTCATCAGAGCTTTGTACTTCGCTTCGAACGAATCTGTAGCCCATGTTTCAATGTCTGCCATTCAGTTCACCGATCTTGCTCTCCGAGTAAACCGTGATATCCAGCAACTTCAATATTATAAAAGACTGTGTCTATGCCATGATGGAATGACCGACAGACTTCAGCAAATACTCCACCTGCTTGAAGAAAGCAAGGAGAATGGCACAATATCGTCTCTTGATGATCAGAGCAGAAGCATTCTTGCACAGCTCGAAGTTCGCAAGACGATGGATGAGCAACTCCATATCTCTAGAGAGCAAAGAGTCTCGCTGGCTCTGCTTGCGGTCTCTTCAGGAGCTGAGATTGAGTCTGTCATTGAGAGAATGACATGGAAGGATTTCGAAGCTTTTGTTGCAAGAGTCCTGACCGAGAATGACTATGCCTGTGTGGAGAGCTTCAGGAGGCGGGGAAACCAGCTAGTGAAGGGCATGGAGGTAGATGTCATTGGTGTCAAAGGAAATACGGTGATCGCGATCGACGCAAAAATGTGGGGCGTACGACCGGGAAAATCCTCCGCCCTGATGACGGCAGCAGATAGGCAGAAAGATCGGACCGCCAGACTGCCGGATCAGATCAAGAAACTATCCGATAGAATCCCAGGCATGAGAGACGGATTGTATAGAGTGATTCCGGTCCTTGTTACATGGCTTATTGAAAACACTGAGTTTCAAGAAGGCGTACCAATCGTACCCGTTTTCCAGCTGAACTCCTTCTTACTGGATTTGCCAGTATATGAGGATATGATTGTGAGCTATGAGGCCCGGCTTCAGCGCGTCTGACAAGCTCATAGAGGCGCTAGGACACCGGTTATCGTATCCATAAAAGCCGGTTGAATAAACTCAGAGGGAAGCAGCCGCTTCCTTTCAAATTCGCGAATGGCCGTGTACGTGCGGAGGTTCTCTCTTGTTGCTCTTGCAGTCGCAATTGCACGACCATAAGGTGTCGCATCATGAGCCCGGTCTGCACGCTTTGCATCGTTCGCAATGCGTTTCACGATAAGCTGAAGCGATTCGTCAGTCAACTCGGAAGGATTCAGGGACGCCTTGGCTGCGCCGCAGACTGCGGCTTCGTTAGTGGCGTGCCCATGTGCAATGACCACTATTCTCTTTCTAGAGGGCTCCTCCTCTAGCCAGTGGGCGAGAAAATCATCCAACTCTTGTGTTTCACGAGATGCATCATCAAGGGCAGGAACGAACCCACCGAGTGTCCTTATCATCAGGGGTATGCCGCTGGATGTGCTAGGGGGTAGGAGTCTCGAGTCCGAGCACAATACGACCAGCACATTATGGTCGGTCTCGGAAGGCCTCCTCCTTCTTGCAGCCAACAACCTCGCCAAAATCCGGTCTCTGAACTTGACTTCACCCACAAGTCGGTAAGAGCCCGTTGGGTCCATTTGGAGTCCTATGACATGAGCAGCCCTCATGTGTTCGTTTTGAGTAAAGGCAGACACTGATTCTTGAACGACGTCATCAGGCTCGTCAGATTCGAAGGTGATGACAGCGAAAACTATACCGAATTGACTGGAATATGCAGCTGGTCCTCCAAAGAGGAAGGGAGACTCATCAGAATCAAGGAGACGGGTCCTCGGAAGACGAGTTGCCCAAAAGGCATCACCTTGTCCCAAACCCAGCAGGATGTAGTCGTGACCGGACTTGTGGATGGGCGAAACCACAAGAATATGCGGATTCTGACCTTTCGCGGCTAGCTCCATTCCAGCCCTAAGTCTAAATGAACGCTCTCTTTCCTCGGCCAGCTGTCTGGATTTCTCAACCATTGCCTCCAGCATCAGGGTTCCCTCTACACGTTTTCGACATTAGGACGAACTCGGCCTCTGTGTCTCAGGAGCCGCATATTCTCCAGCTGCTCATAATGCTTCTTGTATAAGTGCCCTATCGGCCATCAATCAACACCTTCAATAAAGAACCAGCTTAGGGCGAGAACGGCCGAATCCTATCAAGGGCAGGAAGTGGCATCAATTGCTGCTTGGAATCTCCTATGATGAGAACATAAACAACTGGGCAACGGCAGGCCTTATTGAAGCAATGAAAAACAGGGGACATGAGGTCAAGGCCTTCCGCCTTTCAGATGTTTCCGCAAACATACCTGACAGGTTCGTTCTCCTGGAAGATGATGACATATCCGGGATGAACGGCGTAATCGTCAGGACTCTCGGCTTCGGAACTGGAGATCAGATGACATACCGCATAAGCCTGCTGGAGCATTTCGAGAATGCTGGCATATACGTAATGAATCCTGCCTATTCGTTCCGCAGAGCGAAGGACAAGTATGCAACTCTAACAGCCCTTCACAAGGCTGGCATTAACGTACCACGCACATATGTCGGGGAGAACCTCGATTCTGCAATTAAGTTCGTAGACGAGGTCGGTGATGTCGTGGTGAAGCCCATGATTGGATCACGAGGCTTAGGAGCTATCAGGGCGGAGAACCGTGAACTCACATACAGGGCATTGAAGTTCATACACCAGCTCGGCCAAGTTCTGTACGTTCAGGAGACAATCGAAAAGCCCGACCGAGACATCAGAGCCTTCGTAGTCGGAGGGAACGTTGTCGGTTCTATGTACCGATACGTACCAGAGAAACAGGGAGAATGGCGTACCAACGTGCACGGCGGAGGCCGTGCCGTATTAGCACACCTCAGCGATGAATACATGGAATGTGCCATTAAGACTGCGGAAATCCTGCACTTAGACTACAGCGGTGTGGATATCATAGAGTCCAAGAACGGTCCCTGCGTCATTGAGGCAAACGCAGCACCATCGTGGAGCGCATTATCCGAGGTTACGGGGCTCGATATTGCAGGCTTAATCGTCGACAGACTCGTTCAGCTCACGCACAAGTGAGTACCTCAAACAGTCTCACTCTCTAAGCAGAAAGTCAGGTCTCAGCAAGAACCCAACTACATTGTCTTGAGTATAGCCTCGACCTCGTTCTGGCCGAGAATCTTGAACATCTTTGAGGTCGTGTCTATCCGTCCGATTTCGACTGTCTTGGCCTTCTCGGCCGGATCAACAGCAGTCTTTTCACCTGCGGCCTTTATGATGCCCTGAACAGCAAGCTTCACAGCACCTTCAAGGTCTATGGTAGGCTTGTATTGTTCCTTGAAAAAGTCTCGGACCATATCAGAGTCTTTTCCAATTGCTGCGGCTTTCCAGCCCCAGTAACTCCCGGAGGGGTCAGTTGTATAGAGTTGTGGACCGAAGTCGTCGACTCCGCCCAGAAGCAGAGATACTCCAAACGGTCTGGCGCCGGCACCCTGAGTGTAGGACTGCTTGATGTCACAGATCTCTACGACAAGGGACTGAATCGAAACGGGCTCGTCATAGCTGAGTCTGTTGATTTGTGCCCTCACCCGAGCATAGTCAATCAGCCTTCTGGCATCTGCGTGCAAACCAGCTATCGCCGTTCCGATGTGATCGTCAATCAGAACGATCTTCTTGAGCGTATCAAGATCGACAAGGGCATGGGGGGATCGCTTCTCACCCGCGATGATGACTCCGTCGGTGGCCTTCACACCAACAGCAAGAGGACCATGGCGGACAGCCTCAGTCGCATACTCGACTTGATAGAGCCGACCCTCGGGACTGAACATTGTGATGTTCCTGTCGTAACCAAGACTCTGTGTGGGAAACATTCCATCCGAACACTCCAGCCCTATCTGGCCTCTCAGCCAGTTCGGCAAGTAGGCTCAACGAGAGGCCGTTTAAAAGCTTGTCTGTGTGTTTGCGCGTAAGCCGTATTGTTTGTGTGGTGGAGAGCCAACTCGTGCGAACACAATGTTGGAGATTCAGAATAGCTCGAGCCGCATCTTGATGCCGGGCGGTGTGTCTCGTGCAAGCGATTCAATCTCTTCTCGCGTCGGCACCCTCAGCCGAGCGGCTTCTGCCTTTCTTGTGCCCGCCGATGCAACATACTTCTGCATGACGTACTCTCCTTGATATCCGACTTTCTCAAGTAGTTCAAGGATTGCTCGTATGTCTCGATTCGACAGGAGATTGCCTGCATAGGTAGTCCGTGGCCAGAAGGCGGCATCCGAGCTCATCACCAAGTCTATACTCTCGCGGACCTTGGGCCAAGGGTCATTGGGTGTTCTGACAACCTCACGATACCTAATGGGATCAGCCTTGATATCAAACCAGACTGAATCGAGATATGGAAGACAATTCTTCAGAACCTCGGGCATGGAGCCTTGAGTATTCAGGTTAAGGTGATAGTCGTCCTTTTGCCTCAGTTGCTTCAGGAGCTGTGGAAGGTCTCGATGAATCGTTGGTTCGCCGCCTGTGATGCAGCAACCACTGGAGAGACTCCCTTGCGTCTTCTTGACTATGGCTTGTATAGGCATGTCAGTCCCCGAAGACCGGGGGATGATCTGAGCATTCTGGCAGTAAGAACAATCAAAATTGCACCCCGCTGTAAAGACCACCGTGACAGGAATGCCCGGAACATCAACTAGGCTTATGTCAATGATTGAACCAATCCTCATACTGTTTCTTCAGTCCACCTTACACCATGCGTCAGTTAAATCTGCAGCGCAAGGGCAGGCCCTCTTAACTTCAAGCAATCCGGCGACGATGCCTGTCGTTATTCAAGAATGTATTCGATTAATCATTGTGTGAGAACGCTTTACCTAGAACACTTATTTTACAGAAGCCAGATGGTCAGTCGGGACCTTCGCAATGGCTAATGGATCTAACAGGCGAGAACATATTCTCCAGAGTACACTGTTTCACATACAAGTAAATCAGTGTCAATACATTGATAATTTCCCTGAAGCAGTGACATCAGTCTTTGATGACATGATTCAGAAGAAGAAGATGCGCGATTTCGAAGTTGTCAAGAAGAGGCTGTACCGAATAAGCACGAGTTTCTTCGAAATCAACAAGAAGAAGGTAAGCAAGAAAGATTTCTTTGAAGGGCTGTACAGGCGCGTTTCTGGCAAGAGGAACTAGAACTGCAAAGCATCAAGAAAGTCGGCACCCTAGCCTTCAGCCTTTGGTCGTGGCCATCTCATCGTACGAGGCTACGCAGCTTCCGAGTTCTGGAAAGTAATGACGAAACTCGCTCCGGAGGATGGCTTTCCGGGTTCCCGATCTTGAACCTCGATCCTCGCTCCGTACTTGCGAACCATCTGGGCAACAAGTGCAAGACCCACACCACCGAAGCGTTCAGTCCTGACAAATAGCGACTTCTTCCTAGCAGCGCTTATACCGGGACCATTGTCAGCTATGGAAAGTCTGAACAACTTATCTTCCCTTTCTCCCGATACCCACACCCGTTTGTCTACCTTGGTGTTGTGCATTGCAGCGTTTTCAAGAATATTCCACACAAGTTCGCCTAAGAGAGAATCTGCCTTTACCCATACTGGAGTATCAAAGCCCTCCACATGCACCTTAGCATCATAGACCCGTGCAAGAACCTCAGCTTTCTCTTTTATTGCGCTCGACAGGTCTACACTTGTGTTGGGTATTCCCCTGATTTGACCTGCACGTTTTGTCTTGGTTATGAGCCTGTTGCAGCGTTCTACTGCATCAAGAATATCGTGCCGTGCTTCATCGATGTAGGATGGCGGGAAGTTGTGTTCCAGCAACCCGGCGGACATCATTATGACCTGCAACTGGTTCGCTATGTCGTGCGTAATCAGGTCAAGGTAGAACTGAATTGTCTCTTCCACATCTTTCTGTTCGGATATCTCTGTGATGACGGCAAATGAACCCTTGAACTTGCCTCTTGTGTCGAAGTATGGAGCGGCGGATATGATGGTTGGTACGATCTGTCCACTGCGGTTCACCCATTCCATCTCGTACCTTTCCGACTTGCCATTCTTCCGGTTGTGAAGTCTCTCTTGAGCTGCCTTGTGATCCTTCTTGGCCGTGAAGTCAACCCAGTTCTTACCTATCAGTTCCGAAGGAGAGTAACCAAGCATCTCGGCAAAGGCATCATTGGCATATACTATCTTTTCAGTCTCATCATCTATTGCCAGTCCGTCTCGCATTGTCTCTATTAGCAGACGGTACACGGACTCTGCATTCGCGAGCATTCTTTTGTCTGAGTCTTGGCCTGCTGTATCCTTGGCTTTGACCAAAGTGCTTCGCCCCGTGAGAGTCTACGTTTCCTAGGTTGACTTAGAACACGTTTCTGGTCCCTTTCCAGCCAATCGAGCTAATTGAGGTTATGCTGTTCGTCTTGGTGTTCTAGCCCCAATCGATGGCTATCCATGGCACTCATCTGTGGATCCCTCGGGACTGTCAGTACTGACATGCGCAATATTCCAGCCAAGAGAGGCGCAGGCAAACCAAAGGGCCTTAAATCGAAGGCGGGAGTTGGTTCACGATGAACTCAGCAGAATCGAATATCGGCAGGCCCTTGAGAATCGGTCATGAACGTACGTGCGCTTGTCCTCAGAATCACATCAACTGCTTGTCAGCAAAGGAATGGATTCAACATCAGATTGCAGTGTGGGAGTTCTACTACGAGGCAAGGGACGTGAGAGACAAGAATGTTCATCCGGCGACCTATCCCATCGCACTTCCCTCGAAGTGCATATCTCTCTTCAGCCATAAGGGCGAACTGGTCTTGGACCCGTTCGTCGGAGTGGGCACAACGCTTGTTGCAGCCAGAGACCTCGGACGAAACGCCGCCGGATTTGACCTCAAGGCTGACTACGTCGAGTTCTCAAACAAGCGGCTGAACTCCATGCCAGACAATGGAACGACGCAGATTGCATTATGCGATGATGCTCACAACATACCTTCGTACCTCGAAGAGGAGACTGTTGCACTGTGTGTGACATCACCGCCCTACGCAAACCTCCTGAATCGCCGCAGACAGAACAAGAGCATAAGGGGCGATCTCAGAAGAGATGAGCACTATCTCAAGGTGCAGCAATACTCGGATGACCCGAGAGACTTGGGCACAATGAATGCCGAGGCCTATGCGGAGACTATGGGTGAGATCTTTGAAGGGATTCTCCCGCTCTTGCGTCACAAGGCACACTGTCTTGTCAACATAACGGATTACTGGTGGGAGGACAAAAGGGTTCCAGCTCACATGCATGTCATCAATGCACTCCAAGACGTGGGTTACGAGCTTCGTAACATAATCATCTGGGACAGACGGAACATAGTGAACCGCGCAGGGATCTTCGGGTGGCCCAACAACTACATCACGCTTAGTACTACCTTTGAATACATTGTTGATTTCTGGCGACCATGAGGAGCATTGCGGATTCTAGGATTCGCATGAAATACGGTGTTCTATTTCTATGGGATCAGATTCCTAGGACTGGGAAGACCGAATCCTTGACTTGATCCACGGTCTCATGCACAGTCCTCCATGTCTCCTCATCATCCTTGAAAGGTGGGTTTTGCCTAGGGGGAGAATACTCCCGACCTGACAGTACTGACATTACCGAGGCCACGCCCCAGCACAGAGAATCAGGATGGTATCCTCCGCCCGTCACAACTCCGAGCCGCCCTTCACTCCATTTGTGCGCTGCATTGTGTATCCTTCCCGTGATGTATCGAGTCATTGTTGTTGTCAGTTTGAGGTGAGCCAGCCGATCCAAATAGTGTGCATCGAAACCTGGCAGAAACAGTATGAATTGAGGACGAAATAAATCAATCAGCTTTGGAACAAGCTCGTCAAACGCATACCTGTAGACGCTATCGCCTGCATCCATTGGAAAGGGCATGTTGATGTTGTAGCCAACGCCACGACCAGAGCCAATCTCGTTCACGTAGCCCTCGTGCGGATACATCCACTCGGGATCCTCATGGAAAGAGATGACCATCACTTCCGGGTCATCGTAGAAGTACGCTTGATCGCCATTTCCATGATGGACATCGAAATCCGCGACAAGTATTCGATTAAGACCGTGCTGTTTTAGCTCATGAACCGCAGCCGCGATATCGTTGAATACGCAGAAGCCGCCTCCTCTTTCGAACTTGGCATGATGGAAGCCTCCTGTAGGAGAAAGAAAATGCTCTACATGTCCCGAAAGGACTGCGCGTACTCCGGTTACGGTAGCCCCCGACAGCATGAGAGCATTCTCGTATATTCCTCTGAATCCCGGCGTATCTATGTCGATCTCTCCTTCGCCCGTTTGAGATATTCTTCTCACAGACTCGACGTACTCTGAGGAATGGACCCTTTCAAGAACTGCCATAGAGAGAGGTTCTGCTTCTATCTCAACGACGTTCGCAGACGCAAGTAATCCAGCTGAATCGAGATAGTCCCGAATCATTCTAAAACGGCCGGGTCTCAACGGATGTCGGTCGCCATAATCGAAACTGTCGAAGGCCGTATTCCACATAAAACCGACTCGACAGTCTCTATTGGGCACTTGGCACCGCCATCACAGTAGCTTTGGTAAACTGCCAAGTCACATGCACTAATGGATGTCGGTTTGAATCCTTGCGATTCTCACCTCGTACTAACCATTAGGTGCAATCACTGCCTTGATCGAAATCAGTTTCTCCTGAGCTTCCAGCGCCTTCTGCGCATCACGAAGCGGGAAACGATGAGTGACAAGCTTCTCAAATGGAAACCGATCGTAGTTTTCGGCAATGGTCTTGATGGCCCTGTATACATGAACTGTCTCCGTACCCCAGACAGTTCTGATGTCCAAGTGCTTGCGATTCATCAGGTGCGGTCTGACCTCTACAGTCCCGCTGTCAGTATACTGGCCGCAAATCGTGTAAGTGCCGCCCTCACGCACAAGCTCTATTCCCTCCGGTATGGCTCTGGCCGCGCCGGTCGCCTCATAGACTATGTCAGGTCCATGACCATTCGATATGTCACGTAGGAATTTCTTACGGTCCTCAACGGTGCCCTCCCGTATGTTCAGGGTATGTGTCGCCCCGAACTCCTCAGCGAGCTCCAGACGATTCGGAGCTTGGTCAATGGACGTGACTGTTCTAGCCCCGTTCACCTTTGCGATCATCGCAATCATCAGGCCCACTGGTCCAGCTCCTTGTACTGCAACGTTGGCGCCCCATGTAAGTGGACTCCTAGTGGCGGCGTGCACTGCAGTCGGCAGGGCGCAACCTGCTGATATTGCTCCATTGAAACTCACATTCTCAGGAATGCTCATCATGTGCGTGCCGGGTGTGAGGTACATGTATTCGCTGTAACCTCCAATCAAGAACGGAAACTTGCTTGAGTCACGCGTTATTCCGTAGACTTCTCGATTGGTGCATTTGGTAGGTGCTTTGGCGACGAGACAGTTCCAGCAAGAGTAGCAGGTCTTTGTGACATCGTGAAACGTGACCCTGTCACCAATCTCTATCTGACCAGCGTCAAGGTCCTTTGTCTGTCCAGAGCCTAGATCCTCAACGGTTCCTACGACCTCATGACCAAGTATGAGTGGATAAGGTACCCCGGTAAGCTTTCCATGCCAAAGATGGACATCGGTGCCGCAGACACCAGCGTTTGCGACTTTCAATAAGATGGAACCGGGTACAAGCTCGGGAATCTCAATATCCTTGATAACGAGCGGATCGTTGGGTTTGGGAACCACCGCTGCTTTGCTGTGACGTGCCATCTAATCACCTGTTCGCGGGCATCACGTTCAACCCTAATATAACGACTGCTGTATGACTCACACCCGCCATGCAAAGCGAGGACCCTCCTGATGCTCTCATAGCGAGGCGACTCCGGGAAATACTCACTTAACGATAGTTTTATAAGTTAACGGGCGGAGCTAGCGTTGATTAACGATAGTTAGGAGAACACGATATGAAGAAGAACGAGCCCGCAGAAACACTGGATTGTGTTGGGCTGTTTTGTCCGCAGCCGCTATTCCAGACAAGAGAAGCTATAGACAAGCTGAAAGTTGGAGAGATACTAGAGGTTCTAGCCGATGATCCTGCGGCTGAAGAGGACTTGAAGGTATTTGCGAAGAGAACAGGGAATGAACTCATTCTCTACGAGAAGCAGGAAGATGGTGTTCAAAGATTTCTGATTAGAAAGAAAAAGTAGGTGGATTCAAAATGAGTAAGAAGATTACAGGCAAGAAGAGCATTCTGTACGTCCAGACGAGCGACAACCCAGAGAGACAATACTCTCCACTAGTGCTGGCTCAGAGCGCGAAGGCAATGAATATTGATGCGAAGGTGTACTATCTTGGAACGGGTCTCAGGATTTTGAAGCCTGGTGCAGCCGAGAAGATCAAACTGGGTAGCTTTCCTAGCGTTCTTGACATGATTAACCAGACTCTGAAAGCCGGCATACCAATTTACGTCTGTGAAGCATCGAAACAAATGCTTGGATGGGACAAGGTTGAGTTAATACCTGGGGTCAAGATAGTGGGTGCCGCTACATTGAATGACCTCGCATTAGACGCGGACGCAACCATGTGGTTCTAGGCGAAGGGGGTTTGGGGGATATGGACGAAGTTTACCTTGATTACCAGTCGTCGAAGCCTGTTGACCCAAGGGTGATAGAAGAGATGATGCCATATTTCCATGACCGGTTTGGAAATCCGTCATCCCTCCACAAGGTTGGCGACACTGCAACCGATGCCCTTGAGGATAGCAGAAAGAGGATTGCCAAGTTCATCCATGCGGACGCGGACGATATTGTGTTCACCTCTGGGGCGACCGAGTCCATTAACCTCGCTCTCATGGGTTATGCTCTGAAGAACAAGAAGAAGGGGAATCACATTGTTATTTCGGAGATAGAGCATATCTCAATTCACAACATAGCCAAGTACCTAGCTTCTCAAGGCTTCGAGATTACGAAAGTGCCTGTGGATCAGTATGGGTTGGTCCATGTTGACAAGCTCGAACGTAAACTGAAAGACAACACGATTCTCATTTCGGTTGGGTACGCTAGCAATGAAATAGGCACTGTTCAGCCCATTGCAGAGATAGGAAAAATCGCAAAGGAGAGAGGCATCGCATTTCACACAGACGCAGTGGCCGCCGAGGGCCTAGTGGACCTTGACGTTAACCGGGATAGCATAGACTTGATGTCCCTATCCTCCAACGACATTTATGGTCCAAAGGGCGTTGGCCTCCTATACATGAGGAAAGGGTTCAGGGTAAACCCAATTATGATAGGCGGCGGGCAGGAGAGAGGTCTTAGGTCTGGAACAGAAGATATCCCAGGAATCGTAGGCATGCGGGCCGCGGCCGAAATCATGACCAAGGAAATGCCCTCTGAAGTCAGTCGGTTTAAGAATTACCGTGACAAGGTGATCAAGCGTGTGCTTCAGGATGTGCCAGACAGCCATCTGAACGGCCACCCGACAGAACGTCTAGCCAGTAACGCACACTTCAGGTTTGACGGAATCGAAGGAGAATCAATTCTGCTCTCATTGAAGGACAAAGGCATCTCAGTAGCTACCGGCTCTGCATGCAGTTCAAAGACACTGGAACCCTCGCACACACTGATAGCGACCGGTCTGGTGCACGAAGAGGCTCACGGTTCACTTGAGCTAACCTTTGGACGATTCAATGTTGACAGTGATGCAGACAAAGTAATCGAAGCAATACCGGGAGTAGTTGCCCACTTGAGGACACTATCTCCCATTTACACTTGTGCAGGAAGGTGATGTTGAAATGAAGTCAACTCAATATAGCGAGAAAGTATTGGACCATTTCCGCAATCCAAGGAATGTCGGAACCATGGAGGGTGATGACGTAGCCTCCGGAATAGTAGGCAACCCCATATGTGGCGACCTGATGGAGGTCTTCATCAGAGTCAAGGATGACCGGATTGTGGAAGCAAAGTTCAGAACTTTCGGGTGCGGATCTGCAATCGCTACAAGCAGCATGACGACCGAACTCGTAAAGGGAATGACTCTTGACGAAGCAATGCAGGTGACGAGGCAGAATGTGGCGGACGAACTTCAAGGACTCCCGCCCATCAAGATGCACTGTTCCAACCTAGCTGCTGATGCTCTGCATGAGGCAATCAAGAACTATCGTGCGAAGATGGCAGGAGAACCAGTGGCTGAAAAGAAGCATTCAGCTGAACCAACGGAATGCGCCATTGGCAGAGACCAGTTCCTAGGTAAAGGAGTTTACATCATGGTAAATGATCCCAAAGAGCTCAAAGACAAGCGAGTACTGGTTGTCCACACGGGCGATAAGTCCATTGAAACAGCAATTCAGCTCACCGCGGTCACCGGACGAGTTGTGCTATCTACACCTGAGAATGAGATCCAGACGACGAAGGTTCTGCAGGAGAAGCTAGCGAAGTCAGGAATTAAGGTGCTGTATCAGTCACGACTCCTTGAAATACGCGGGGAAGACGAAGTCGAAAAGGTCCTCATGCACAACCTCGACGAGGACGAGAAGTACGAGCTTTTCGTGGATGCAGTAGTTGTTGGCGAGTAGGACACGCCGTCGCCATAGGAGTGGACCCGGTTTCTCCCGGTCCGCCCCGAAAGCAAGTGTGCCAAATTACCTTTGAGACCAACAGTGACTAGACGAGGATTGTGACCACCGGAAGCTGCACATGACCAATGATTTCTTCTGTGACGCTTTTGGAGAGTGGCTTCCGCCTTTTTCTGCGCTTCAACATGAATAGCAAGGAGTAGCGAGGGTCATTTGCCTCTTCAATTATAGCATCCTTCACATGCCTAGCTACTGCGACCTTGGTTTGCACGCGGTATCCCTGTTTGCTTAACCAATCCGAAAGAGGCTTGATCTTGACTTCTGCAGCGGCAACGAGATCCTTCATCTCATCCGTGTCAAGAGGAGCGGATATGGGAGTTTCAATCACATGAAAGAGAGTCAGCGCTTTTGTCTGGAATTTCAAGAGAGGGAGCATTGCAGCAACCATGTCAGAGTAGGCGATATCTCCGGAATATGGCATCAAGACATAGTCTCGGGTACCTTCTTCCACCAGTAGAGTTCAACCCCCTTCATTCTTCAACTACTTGGCCGTCTTTCTTGTGAACGAACATCACGACGCTTGATACTGTGCTCTTTATTCCCGGTATCTTCAGGATGTTGTTCTTCAGAATATTGCGGAACTGCATTACGTCATCGGCCTCTAGGAAAGCTATTATGTCCGCTTCCCCGGTTACCTCAAAGACGTCCACAACCTCAGGAATCTCAGTGAGCGCGTCTGCGACTTCCTCGAGATTTGACTCAATGTATACGCTCAGGATAACTCGAATGCCGGGCATTATTTTCTTACCACCATAATCTTCCCAGGTGCAACGGAAGAAACCAACGTCACAATGTCTTCTTCGTCTTTCTTGTGTACTTTCTTAAAGCCCTTCCTCAGTGGTAGAACCACAAAGTCGTACTCGGGTGACAGGACTGCGTCAGTGATTACTCGTGCTAAGGGGCCAACCTCAACCCGGACTGAAGCTTCGAAGCCGAACCCTGAGAGAGCATGAGCCATTTCCTCTAAATCGAGCAACGTCAGCTCCCTGTACTGTTCGGCCACGGATAGAGGAATGTGCCAGCGACCAGTACGGATAACACTCATCAACGTTAGGCGGAACTGAGTGGTCAGGCTGCCCCTGATAGAATCGACGACCTCCTCTTTCTCTTCGGGACGAATCAAGACAAGTGCATTGAACTTGTAGGCCATGGGCTTTATCGAGCGCCCTGCTTCCTTCGAAAGGAGGGGTCTGTTAAGCGCGTGACGATAGATCACGTAGGCCAGCACTCCAACGCTCAACCACGTCAGACCAAGGACCCGTCCCATCGGATGAAAGACTATGACAAGAGACCAGATGGACAAGCATGCAGCGATACCAACGATGGCGGACAATGGGATTCTGTAGAGGCGGCCACGCCTGCTGACCTTCAAGCTCAAGGGTACCTCCCATGAACGATGAGTGTCCTTGTCCGTTTGACGTAGTACAATCAGAGACGCATTCACGATAGAATAGGACAGCAGTGCTCCGAAGTTGTAGAGGTCTGCAACCCAGTCAAGTTGTCCAACAAGCGCCATGATTGCTCCAATCAGGCCGAAGATGAGAATGGTTCGGACGGGTGTCCGCGTCCTAGGGTTGATTTTCGAGAACCAGCGCGGCAGGAGACCAAAACGTCCCATCGAGAATACAACCCTTGACACCCCTATTACTCCGGTGTTTGCAGAGACGAGACATATCGCAAAGCCCGCACCTGCTACCACCGGCACAATGAATGGTCCTATGAAAGCGAAAGAGCCTGCAAGGGTGCTAATGGGGCTTTCCAGATGAGCGGCCAGCACATCCCAAGGGAGTATCCCCATACTGAGGACTGATAGCCCCACTGCGAAAACCAAGACTGAGACGACAGACATCTTAGTAGCCCGAGGAATTGTCTTGTCTGGCCTCTTGGTCTCCTCGGCGGCCTGAGCTATCGACTCTATACCTATGAACGAACTCATCGCAAGAGTGATGGCGTAAAGGAGATTCTGCGTGTTAAGACCCAATCCTGACACATACGATATGTGGCCGAACTGTTGAGGGGCACCCACCACAGACAACTGAAGCACAAATAGATCGAGACGAAAAGCGAACAGCAGCCCCACAATGGCCACAAGGGACAGCACAACGAGGCTCAGGCTAACCATCACCATGTTCAAGCCAGATGATTCCTTGATACCGATAATATTGATGCATATGAGAGCCACAACAATAGTGAAAGAGGTCAGGCCCATGGCGCTAAGAGTGACCTGAAAGCCCAAGACTCCGATGGTAACGGTCAGCACATTCAGCCAAGGGAGGAAAAAGGTCAGGTAGCCTGTTGTTGCTATTGAGAAGAGAGCCATATCCACAGTATAGTCAAGCATTACGAGCCAGCCGGCCCCGAAACCTGCGAAGTCATTGAATGCTTTCATCGCGTAGACGTGAGCGCCGCCGGCGTATGGGTAAGCAGTGGCTAGTTCGGCATATGCAAGACCCGTCGCCACATACGTGACGGACGCAATCAGAAAGGCAATGGGAGCCCATCCTGCGGCATACGCTGCCACCAAGCCAAGAGCAAGATAGATGTCAGCGCCTACGTCAGCGTAGCCCATGGCGAAAGAGCCGTACCAACCTACGTCCCGCTTGAGGGTTACTCTTGTACCTTCTGCTGAGGAATCTCGATTGGTTGTCATGGCTCGATCGCCGGCGCGGTACCGATTTCAGTTTCTCACGGACCCTCGAATGCTTTGCCGCTATGGGATTGAGAACAAGCGTAGTGCTTGATTCACGCTCCTGTGAAATGCTACTTCTTAGGATTACCCTTTTGAAGTGCTCGCTATGAAGCACAGAGGGGAGGATTGCCGCAATTATGCACTCTCCCCAAGTGCATGGTCACGATCTCGGCTCCTGTAGATGCTTTCCATTCGGTCCAGACCGGGAGTGTTAAGAACTGTGATGAAGGCAAACCCTACAAGAATCATGAGAATGACTGGCAATTCAAGGCCAGCATTCAACAGAATCGCAATCATAAATGACCCCACCATGATTCCCCCGTCCATTCCCGCAGAGTATGTAGCCATTGCCCGGGCTTGGTCACTTTCCGACACAACCAACGAAGCAAGAGCATTCAAAGCGACGTTGGCTAGTGACAGACCGATTCCCAATGCACACGCTGAAACCACATACGTGAAGTACTCGGTCCCGATAGCGGCTAGCAAAAGACCAATCGCCATGCAACAGCATCCTATGGCGCTCATCATACTGTGGCCCCTTCTGTCAGACAGGAAACCACCGACAGCATAACCCACCACCATCGAACCTGCGAACCATGTGAAGTAGAGCCCAGAATTGGCTACGTTGTGCATTGCAGCAATCGAGGGCGAGTAGCTCAGTACTGCACCGAATCCAAAGGAAAGGACAAATATCGATAAGCTCGGCCTCAGTGCGGCTCTGCTAACGAACCCACCGGAATGAGGCGCGTCCGAAGACTGTTCCGGACGGTTGGTTCGCCAGATCACAACTGCTACAGCGATAGCTACTAGGCTGACAGCACAGGTCATCGTGAACAAGAAATCGTATGCCTCATGGGTGTTCATCATCGCCATGGCACTCCCCACGGCAGGAAAGACCATCATTGCGAAAGAATTCACCCCGTTGTAGTAGCCAAGACCTTCGCCGACACGAGATGGAGGAGACCTCTGAACAACAGCTGTCATAATCGCAACAGTTGCAAGGGCCCAAGCTATTCCGTGAAACACTCTGAGCACGTATATTTCGATAATCGCACCCAATGCGGCATAGCTGATGAACACGACTGAGAGCATCACTTGCCCAAGCGCAAGCATGAGTGTAACGCTGCTCCGTTCTATGATTCGTCCCGATATGAATCTGAACATGAACGCGAACCCAGTGAATATGCCAAACGAAATCCCGAGTGCAGATGTATCACCAGATATGTACAGCACAAAGTCCTGCAGAGCAGAGAGGATCAGATTGTGTGCAGTGAACATGAAGAATGACAGAACCAAAACGATCACAAGCGGCTTGGGAATTGATGTTCTTGGAGTCAATGCCGGTACTTTCCTGCGTTCTTTGGAGTCATTTTGGTTGTCTAGTGCCCTAAGTTACCTTGGGAATGTGCTTGGAGAACCAGTGTTGTTGGCGAAGCAATCTAGCGAAGAGCCCTTGATTTCAGACCATTCATCTTCTGCTTTATGAAATCTCTCGCCTCGCCTCTCGTCTTGAATTCCTCAATGTCAGCCTTGAATCTCTCGCGCACAATCTCCTGCTGGAAGTAAGCGTAAAGTGCATCGTAAACCGGAAATTCACTTTCGAGACTCTCCTGATCTGACCTTGTCAGCAAAGGAGTTCCAGTACCTATGATTTCCAGCACCCACGCGCGAGGTTCCTTCTGGAGACCATCAGTGTCGGCCGCCCGTACAAGCTTTCTTACTCTCTCAAGTGCCTCGTCGTCTTGCAGCTTGTACTTCTCGACAATCGCATCAAACGTGCAATGGTCTTCGTTGCCGCATTTGTGGTGATCGAGTCCAGCGCTCCCACCCATATCAAACTGAATGGCGCCCGTCTTCTTGGAGAAATCGGGTACCTCGACCTTCGGCAAGAAAACGAACTGCGCCCTGGCGTCTATGAATCTATTGATCAACCAGGGACATGCAACCCTGTCGACATGGACATTCTCTCTTGTCACCCACAACACTGTCAGCGCCTAGCAAGTCCCAGTGAAGTCCCCTTATAGGCGTGACTGGCACAAGCCGCTTGAGGAGGAATCGAGGTATCCCCTATTCAGTTGGTGTGAGTGCGCCGCATCACATATACAGCGCACTCAGGAACCAACCATCTTCACGATTTTTCTCTTTTGCCCGTCTCAGGGATTGTCGCGACTAGTGCTGATGCGATTAACAAGGTGACGACCAAGTACAGGATCGAGTAGAAGTAGGAACCGCCCACTCTCAGAGATTCCAGTATCAACAGGCCTAGGAAGGCTCCTAGGTTGCCGAACCAGAATGCCAGCCCAGCACTTGCACCAGAGAGTTGAGGCCCAACTGACTTGAACTCCTCCAATGTGGACAATGCTATGGGCATGACACTTACCAGGAAGAATCCGAGTACTCCTGCCGCCAAGATAGTGATTCCCACAGCCGTGCTGGTCCCCACAACATAGGTCATAATGGCACCGACGAACGTAGCGACAATCAGGAATGGTTTTCTCTTGTGGACAAAGTCCGATAAGGCGGACAGACCAAGAGCACCTACCAACCCGAATATTAGGAGGGACACTTCAACGAACACAAGGTTCCCAAATCCAGCAGTGACAGGTATCCCCAGACTCGGCAGTAGCGTTTCCAAGATTCCCGTGAGACCTATGAAGATACTAAAGCCCACAAAGAAACCGAAGGAGATAATCCATACATTTCTGTCTTTCAACATCGTCTTTGCCGGGCGCTTCTCGCTAATTTCCTCTGGGATGTCTGGTGGATGCTTGGGCTTGTCTCTTGCAACAGCAAAGAAAAGAACAGTCAGAATGATTGCGAGTATTGCGTAGATGTAGAGAATGTTCACAACGTTCGCTTGAGCCAGTCCGACTGTGTAGCCCGGGGTTCCATACATTGGTGCGGTCCAGAGAAGTAGACTCAAGGTTGTCCCCAGAAGCATGCCAAGGATCATGAACAACGTACTGAAGCCAGTCGCCAATGCCCTTTCGTTCCTCGGGAACCATTTAACACTCAAGTAGGTGATGCAGTCTTGAACCATCACGGATCCTGCGGACAGGCCAAGCTGGCAAACGAGAATCATCCAGAAATCAGTGATTAGAAAGATTCTGAGTGCGCCAAAAAGGGTCTGCAAGATTGCGCCCATTCCAGCGACAACAATCAAACCCTTTCTGTCTGCCAATATCCCGATAGGCAGTGAGAGGACTATGAACGCCAGCGGCTGTGAAGCCGTGAGTAGTACGATTGTTTGGTCGTCGGCTGCCAGTCCAAGCACTGGGGTGACTTCGGCTCGTATCAGCGAGAAGGTAAGCCACATAGCCTGCCCAACCATGAATATCAGTCCGAAGACAAGCAGAACTGCCCATCGATAGCCATAAACTCGAACTTCCTCGCTCACATTGCTCACCTATTTCCGCGCGAATCGTGTTTACAGAGTCCACTCATGGGTGAAACGGGATAAAATGGGTTTCGTCCGATGGAATTCGCGCTAGCCGGGCGGTGGAAAGCAGCAGAGAGTCTGCTGTCGAATCCGAGCTATTGCACTACTTCAGATAGTAGCAGTCGGGGTCGAAGATGCGCAACAGACGTACCAAGTTTGAATCCGGTGGGGACAGTACTGCCATGCTCGATGATGTCCCTATTTCCCATCCCGTTGACTCTCTGATTTCTTGTACTAGTGTCTCGACAGGACGATTCGATTCCGTGACAGAAGGAATCACAGCCTCGAGGAGAAATGAGCCATCCGGAGTAGTCTTCCGGAAGATAGCTTTGGTTGTTACCAGGGTTGTCACGGCCCGACCTGGCCCCGTGATATATGGGACTTCAGGCCACAATCGTCTAGCATCCTGAGGACAACATACGATCACTTCAGCTGAACCGCTGAGAACATCATTGGAACCGC
>PRDJ01000079.1 GCA_003345555.1 Candidatus Thorarchaeota archaeon | reverse complement strand
GATAATGAAGACAGTGTTTTCAGAGTTCACGGGAATTGTCTTGGCTTCAGTTGCATTCAGTCTTGTCCTAGGCGCCGTTTTTGGATACGTCATGAGTCTCTTGGTCTTCTCTGCCAGCCCCTTCACGAGGGTCTTACCTGCAGTACTGACATTTCCCATTGGTTTCTTGACGGTAGTGCTATTGGGTGAGTTCCTTGCTATGTCCGCCGGGTCGTATCTGCCAGCTCGTGAAGCTGCCAGAACTGATCCTGCAATCGTACTTAGGAATCTATAGAGGACTGGGAAGATGAAGGATGCGTCAACCAAAGCACGCGGAAACCCTTGGTGGGCAATGCGCTACGCATTCTCATCTCTGAGGAACAGCAAATCCCGCAATGCAGGTATTGCTCTAGTTCTTGCCATCGGGGTTGCCTTACCTACAACCGTGTTCGTATGGACCAGCACCGGTACGCATCTGGTATTGGAGGATTATCTCGCAGCTAACACATTCCAGATGGCGCTCACACCTGCTTCGGGTGAGAGTCTGCAATCGTCCGGGCTTCTCTATGCTCAAGCTGCCGCTCAGGCCAGTCCGTTCACAGAATCTGCACAACTGGTTCCTTCTTCCGTGGGCATACTCATTGGCACATTCTTCCCTAGTTGGAGCTTGTACTCAATGACTGCAACCAACTACGCGCTTGGTTTCAAAGACATGCGTGTCTTTCTAGTGACACACGGCCTTCTGAGGAATTGGTCGCAAGAGTTCAAATGGCGCGGTGTCTTCTCTCTATCGGAAGGCCAGATTCTGGTCTCTGAGGGTTTTGTCCAATATACATACCAAGTCCATAACATAACCATTGATGTGGGCAGCGTCATAAATGTGGACTTGCTCGCACATACAGGTAGAAGACCCGTGGGTACTCCACTTGATTTTGGCAGGCTCGCATTGAGCAATCTCACCGTAGTAGGAGTCTACCAAGTCGATTCCCCGTTGTCACCTCTTCGCCAGTGGTTTCCTTCCATAAATCGCAGGAACTGGGACCCGGAGAGCCCCTACCGGGAGTCTGTGCTGGGGATTGGTGACTCAGTGATGATTCTGGCGAGAGATGTCGGAGAGTTCGTCGCGGACCAGGTAGCAAACAACGGTTTCTTCCCGCCTGTATCATTGGTGAGAGCATCTGCAAGTGCGCTTCTAGGGGCAGGAGCGGCGAACGCTGGTAACAACCTTCTAACATTGAAGACTCGTATTGAGGAGCAATACCCCGGCGTTTACGTCTCTGGCCTGCAGGAGATTTCGCGCCTTGACGCTGAAGTGCAGACCTACCTTCAGAGCCAAGTCCTGACGGTCATTGCGTTCCCTGTACTGATCATGAGTCTTATGTTGAGCATATTCACCTCGGAGACATCAATCGCTCGACGGAAGGGTGAGATTAGTGCCCTAAGAGCTAAGGGCGCATCATTCAATCAGGTTTTCGCCACGTTCATGTGGGAGTCCGTCTTGTTGGCCATACTCGGATTCGTCATCGGGATTGGTCTGTCATTCTTGATGGCTCCGTTATTGGGTGCATCTGTCAGTCTCTTAGTTTTCGATGTCAATGTGTATGTGCGGTTCATCGAGAACCTCAGTCTTCCTCCTCTTGCATTGGTCATTGCTGGAGTCATATCGCTATACCTTCCGGGCTCCTACCTGCTGCACGTAGCTAGAAGAATCGATGTCTCAGAGGTGGGTCAACCCATGACAGGACCAACTGCCGAGGACGCAGAGCAAACCAGTGCACGGAAGTACGCATTGGCTTTGACGTGGATTCTTGTTATGCTCCTATTAATGCCGACGATTGCAGCACCTCAAGGCCTTGTTGCAATTGGGGAGATACTCGGCGCCACTCTTCTCCTCTTCATATCTTCGTATCTTGGTTCAAGAGTGATGCGACTGGTGACTGCGAGACTGTCGAGTGGTACGAGGTTTCTAATAGGAGAAAGGAGCCTCTATCTGACTCAGAGCCTTAGAAGACGCAAGGGACAGTTCATCCCGCTTCTCGTGATTTTGACACTGACACTCACGACCACAACAATGATGCTCATACAGGCCAGTAGTTTTGAAGCAACATCGGAAAATGAGAAGCATTATGCGATAGGTTGTGATATTCGAATACAGTGTGATCAGAAGCCTCTAAGCTACAACGAGACGCTTTTGGGCTATCCTGGTGTCACTGCTGTCACTCCAGTCATTGAGACTTGGGCAGAGGTCGGGAGTGAGTCTTTCTTCTTGGAGGGCATCGATGCCGAGAACTATGGGCGTATTGGTTATTTTTCAACTGAATCTTTCGTAGGAGAGGACGCCGGTTCCGTCCTCACCAAGTTAAGCGGAAAGAATGATGGCATCGTAATCAGTGAATACTACGCTGAGCTATGGAACAAGACAGCAGGTGACAGCATCCTCGTCTATTTTGAATCAATCAACGGAACCCGTGTCATCTATTTCGAAATAGTCGGATTGATGAGAAGTGCCCCGGGCTTTGGGATGGCAGCCACTCATGATCTCGTGGGGGCTTCTCTCGGATCTCAGTTTGGATTCCAAGTGGGTCGTGGTGGCTTCGCTTTCGTGAATCTGCAGTCTCTATCAACGCTATCCTACATCGATACGACCGATTTATTCCTCGTCGATACCGTGAGCTACTCTAACACGACTTTGATGATTGATGCGCTCTCATCTGAAAGGAATGTGAACGTCTATACTCCTCAAGACTCTGCTTTGGGTTCCTCCTCAACCAATCTCTTTCTGTCGGGAATGCAGGGTCTTACTGTCATTGCTTTCCTCCTCTGCGCAATGATGGGGCTGTCTGCACTCGCGCTGTTTCTTGGCTCAGCAGTAAAGGAGCGCGACTGGGAATATGCCATATTCAGAGCGATTGGAGGCACGAAGTCACAGGTGATATCGATGGTCTTCGGGGAATTCGCGGGTTCTGTCGTCGCAGCGATTGGCATTAGCCTCGTCCTTGGTGTCATCTTCGGTTATAGCATGACCATCCTCACATTCGGCATTTCCCCGTTCTCTCCAGTCATAGGAGAAGTGCTGAGCTTTCCAATCGCCATGATGCTGTTGGTGCTATCCCTCAATGGTGTCGCAATGCTTGCGAGCTGCTACTTGCCAGCAAGTAGGGCCGGTGCTGTTGACCCCGCTACTGTGTTGAGGAATCTGTAGAGTGACTGGGCACAGGTTCTGTAAGGACGAAAACACATAGCGTGCGACCGCGCGGACAATGCTTTGCCCAATAGACTTATCAGAGTTCCACTAGGGCGAGTCCAGTGTGCCTCCAATGACTGCTGCGACTAGTGAGGAGCAGCTAGACCTCTACAGTCAGTATCCAGATGATGTTGTGGTCAGCGTTGAGAACTGCTACAAGATCTACAAGACGAATGAACTCGAGGTCGTAGCCCTGAGTGGTGTGTCACTCCAAATCCTAGAAGGCAAGATGATGTGTGTGGTAGGACCTAGTGGGTCCGGCAAGACAACACTCACCAACATCATTGGGGGAATAACGAAGGCCACGGTCGGCAAGGTCTACTGGGCTAACCTCCGTACGGATATCACGAAACTTGGCGAAAGAGTGCTCACGGAGGCTAGACGAAGCTTCATTGGGTTCGTCTTTCAGGTGAACAATCTGCTCCCGCACCTGAATGCGGAGCAGAACGTCGAATTGGCTGCTCGTATCGCAGGTGTTCCACGACAGATACGGCGTGAACGCGTGGACCGACTAGTCAAGCTCGTCGGACTTGAGGAGCGCAAGCGAAGCAGGGCCACGACTCTTAGCGGAGGAGAACGCGCAAGGGTCGCCATCGCAAGTGCCTTGGTGAACCTGATTGATACTCAGGGTAAGGGTCTTGTCCTATGCGATGAACCTACTGGTGACTTGGATCCTGAGACCGCTGAAAGGATTCTTGACCTGTTTCAAGAACTAAATGAGACGCTCAGTACCTCCTTCTTTATCGTGACGCACAGCCAGCAGGTAGCATCGAAGGCTGACATTACAGTCGAGATTCGTGATGGGATAATATCCGGATTCCATCAGACAGGCATAGATCTTGATACTCTGGACAACACTAGGATCGTAAGACTCGACAACAATCTGCGTTTGCCCATGCCCTTCGACCTGCTCCAGAAGGCAGGCAACCCATCGGAGTTCAAGATCAGCTACGAAGATGGGAAGTTCGTCTTAGTACCCCAGAAGGGCGGTGTTGTTGATGCAATAAGAATGCAGAGAGCCCGCACCTGTCGTGTATGTGGGGCCGAAATACCTGCAGGGAAATTCATCTGTCCAAACTGCGGCAGTACAGTGTAGTTCCAACCCATGTTTCGCGACAGTGATATTCTGAGTACTATCCGCTCGTCTCAGGTTGCCATTTCGAGCGAGTCTTTCTTGTGGAACAGAGCTCCGAGGTCTTCGACGCATCTCCTGTCACCCATCAGAGTGCGAATCCTCCTTCTCAGCCCTTTCAGCACCTTCACTTTGTGCAGTTCCAGTTCTTTCTGAAGGAATCCACATACATCACTTCCTTCTCGATCGAAGTCAGTCAATATCAATACCTGCTCTCTTCTACCTGCAATGCTAGCAATCTGGTCTACAAGTTCGGCTCTACTCAGTCCTGTCTGTGTTCTCATTATTCGCGACTTTATTCCGAAGTGTCTCAGTGCGCGCTCGTCTTGCCTTCCTTCTACGATGATGAGGGGTTTCTCGTACTTCCGGTCAAGGCCCATGAGCAACTCGATTAGATTCATTTCATCGTCTGTGAGATTCTTGTCAGCTTTGCTCTCTCGTCTGTTCTTATACTCCTGAACCTTCTGGGATAGCGTTCCTTCCTTCCTTCTGCTCATACGAGAATCTCCTCTAGAAGCCGAATCATGCTTCTGTTCGATGTCTGGCAGTACATAAGTGATATGCCGCGAAGAATCGTGAACTTGGAGCATCTCTCCTTTTGCGAGAGCGGTATCGGAAGATTTAACGAATTGCCAAATGCTGAGTCTCTCGTAGGTGCTGGCTTTGAGAACAAAACCCCGTTATCCCGAATCTAGCGAGTACAGAGCTTCCACTACATGGGATGGTGCAACAGGCGGCACTGCCTTGACAAGCGGCGGTCAACAAATCGCTTTTGACACGCCGGCAGCATATGGTGGACGAGGCCACGGGGTCTGTCCTGACGAGGTCTTTCTCTTGTCGATACTGGCTTGTCTGAATAACACGTTCTTGGATTTCCAGCGTCGATTTGAGATGACTCTGGTCTCGATGCACTTGGATGGAGAAGCACGCGTGAGCTTTGATGGTACGGGCTACAGAGTCGTCGAGATTAGCGTCTCAGGGGCGATTGTTGTAGGGGCGGGTGAACTCCGAACGGGTCGGCGCTGCTTGGAGCTGATGAAGGAATACTGTCACCTAGGACGCTCGCTCAAGGATTGTGTGCCTGTCAAATATGACATAACTGTCACTGAGCCAACAACAACCAGAGAGCGGAAGTGGCAGAGGAGCGAATAGGGTTCTCTTTAGGGTGGCTGTGCCTCCATCAGGGATTTGATGTGATTCATATACTGTCTGATGTTCTTCCAATGCCCTCCCTGAAAATAGACGCTCTTGCAGTTTGTGCAAAGCCAGAACTTGTCGTAGTAGTTATAGGTCTGCTCGAAGACAAGCCCCTTTACCTGTTCTTTCTCGTCTTTGCTTATCTCAACGAGGGGCCCATTGCACTTGGAGCAACGAGACTTCGAGGGATCAACGTTGGGCTCTATATCGAACCGGCGGAAGAGCACTGCGATCTCGTCATCGACCCCTCCTCTGACTAGGACCGACGAGATTCCTGCATCCTCTGCTCTTTCATGTA
>PRDJ01000078.1 GCA_003345555.1 Candidatus Thorarchaeota archaeon | reverse complement strand
AGTGTCTCTGCCTCCAGTCCTATTTCTACGCGACTGAGCAAGCTGCCGAAGGAACAGTCGGAACAGAAGTGCTAATATGGATACATCTATCAATAAGCCATCGAACGGAGGAGATACAGTTTGTCCAAGCGAAGCCATCCCAGACGAAAGGACACCGTTCTGTCTGAGACCAATGTCCGTTGTGATCCAAGAAGCTTGGCGATTGTAAAGGCGAATCAACCTGAGACTAGGCCGGTATAGTCGGGCAAATTGTCTTCTGAAATCGTGGATCGTATGAACCTGATTAACCGAGAGATTGACAGGCATCTGCTCGCAAACTCCGGGGAGCCGCCCATCCTGTACGAGGCCGCATATCATCTCATTCGGGCTGGTGGCAAGAGACTGAGATCGTTGCTTATATTGCTAAGTTGCGAAGCAGTTGGCGGCAAGATAGAAGAGGTGCTGCCAATAACTGTGGCTGCTGAACTGATACAAACAGCCAGTCTCATTCGCGACGATATGATGGACTGTGACGATTACAGGCGTGGTGTTGAGACTGTTCACAAGAAATATGGAAATAACCTGGCTTTGCTTGCCGCTGATTTGCTGATTGCTCAGGGAGTATGGATGGTTGGCCAGTACGGAACGACAGAGCTTCTCCGACACGTTGGTGCAGCCGGTGTGGACATGTGTGAAGGAGAAGCACTCGATGTCCTCACAGAGAAGAAAGCCGACGAGGATCTCAGTCTTGAGAGGTACATTGACACAGTGAAGAGAAAGACTGTTGCGTTCATAGACGCATCAACGAAGATTGGTTCTATGACAGGAAAAGGCACTGAAGCTCAGCAGGAAGTACTTGGTCAATATGCCGAATCCCTTGGAATAGCCTTCCAAATACGTGACGACGTCATGGATATCACTTCAAGCAGAGAGGTCACCGGCAAGTCGGTGCGCTCCGACCTGAGATGGATTCGGAGCAATTACCCGCTGATTGTCGCGCTAGAGTCATGCTCGAGAGAAAGACGTACCGAATGCTTGGATGCGCTTTCAAAAGGTTCCATTGACTGTGCTCTAGATCTCATTCGGGAGACAGGTGCAATCGAAGCTGCAATGAAGACTGCCGAGGATTATGTTCAATCTGCCAAGGTGGCTCTGCAACGCGAGCGATTTCCTAATCAGAGTCTCTTGGAAGAGTTGGCCGATTCCGTCCTACAGAGAGACTACTGAGAAACCTCTGAGCGTCTAGGCCATCCCACTATGTGATTGCTCTCAACAGCCTCACGAGTGTCCGAGCAGCCAAATCCACGGGAAGCGGCAGACGACACCGGATTAGAGGCTCCAAGAACCGCGATCCTGCCAGGCGCATACAAGTGTCGGTGACCATGTCAGACGGCATAACCTGATCAGCTATGTGCAGAATCGTAAGGGCTGTCTTGAGCTCGGTGCCAATCTCCAATTGCCAAGTATCTTCGTACCACGAGAGAGGAATACCTTCAAAGACGTGCTTGACCGCGGCCTGCCCAGCTACCTCACCGTCAACAAGTGCGGTCGGTATTCCACCACCATTACATGCCATGACGTGACCTGCGGCATCTCCAGCAAGGATTACGTTTTCCGCCCAGCTCTTGCTGACCGGCCCACCGACTGGTATTAGGGCAGCAACTTTGCTGATAGTCGTAGCCTGTCCCGTTCTTAGCCGCGCAAGTGGATGTCCATGAATGAAACCATCCAAGTATGTTCTGAGATTCTTCTTATCGGGGCAAAACTGGCTTCTGATGCCGAGACCAACATTGGCCACCGAATTGCCCTTTGGAATTATCCAAGCATAGCCTCCGGGGGCGATTTGACCGCCAAAATACATCTCAATCTTATCATCCTCGCAGTCCATGTCTTTCATCACATACTGCAGAGAAAGGCTCAGGTCTTTTGAATCCGTCATGTATTCATGACCCAGTGAGCTTGCTATGCAGGAGCTGGGACCGTCAGCGCCCACTATTACCTTTGCTATTAGGGAATGGGTCCCATCTTTGTCTCTGAATACCACTTCGTTCGGACTTTTCATACCCAAGGCAATCGAGTTCAGTAGTAGCTCCGCTCCTTGCCTCTGTGCTTCGGAAGCAAGCCAAGAGTCATAACGAGCGCGGTCTATGATGTTTGCCATCAAGCCGAATTCAAACTGACTACAGCGGGGCGATACGAGACGGATTCGGGAACACCTGTTTGTGATGAAACGGTTTGGAATATCGACGAGCTGTGCACCTCTGGGACACCTAGGAAACAGATCCTTCATCTCTCCCGGGCTCGGCACAAACTCGCCACATTGAACGGGAAGTCCGACATGCGCGCGCCTTTCGACAATGATTGTCTTCAGCCCGTTTGAAGCGGCGATCTTGGCGGCAGTCGATCCTGCCGGGCCAGCACCAACCACGACAACGTCAGCATTCAGACTCGACATCATTGTAGGCTCCTGAATTGAGGCACCAAGTGACTCGCCAAACCAGTTGATAAATCAGTTATAAGACCACTACCGTCTCTCGCGCTGACGAGTAGCTAAGACACTGACGAAGCCCTTAGTAAAACCATAAAGCATGTATTTCATCGACAAGATTGGCGAGGAGCAAGAATGACGAGCGTTCTTGTAACAGGTTGTGCAGGTTTCATAGGAAGTCATCTAGTCGATTTCCTGTTAAGCAAGGGTGCGACCGTCACTGGTATCGACAACTTCCGTACGGGTAAGAGAAACAACCTCGCAAGTGCACTTGCCAACCCCAGATTCGTCCTTCTTGAGATGGACATCTGTGATTCGTCGCTTCTGCAGCGAGTAGCCGAGACATACGACACCATCTTCCACTTGGCGGCCGTTTCGTCAGTCAAGCTGTCTGTAGAGAACCCTGCGCTGGTCCACAGGAACAATGTTGATGGAACGCTGAATGTACTGGAGTTGGCTCGAATCAGAGACGCAAAGCGTGTGGTACTGAGCTCGAGCGCGGCAGTATATGGCAATCCTTCCAGCCTTCCCGTGAATGAGGAGAGCCCGTTGAATCCACAGAGCCCCTACGCAGCGTCCAAGATATCTGCTGAAGAATACCTCGTGGCGTATGGCAACTCCTACGGGATAGAGCCGGTCATACTACGATACTTCAATGTTTACGGCCCTCGACAGACATGCTCAGAATACAGCGGAGTGCTTTCAATATTCATCAATCAGGCGCTAAATAGCGAGCCAATTACTGTAGAGGGAGACGGCAAGCAGACTCGTAACTTCATCTACGTTGATGACGTTGTGAGAGCAACGTATCTGGCATCAGAAGCCAATCGAGCAAGGGGAGAGACGATTAACATCTCCGGATCAGAGGCAATCAGCGTGCTACAAGTAGCACAGGCGGTATTGTCGGCTGTCGGACAGACGTCCTCGCGCATTGTTCATCTGCCCGAAAGGAAGGGCGACCTCCGCGATAGTATCGGCTCGATGAGCAAGGCCCGAAGATTGCTTCGCTTCAAACCACAAGTCAGTCTCAACGACGGACTCAGACGGACTGTAGAGTGGCATCAGTTAGAGAGCTGTTCGCCTTAGGTTACTGTCAGGAAGAGGCTCATCTGATCGACCGCTCCTCCTTCAGTCCTAAGCACGATTAGGACGAGGTACGTTGCAAACACAATTCCAGGCGGGAGATAGACAGTGACCGTCGGTGAAGTGCCGTACGAGTCCCCTGGGCCTAGGTTGCCGATTGACAGACTGAAGGTAGAATTCGCGGGATAGGCTGTTGGGGTTACATTCGCCCCGTGCCATTCGACTGTGAAGTTGCCAGCCAATATGACAATATCGAGACTCAGACTGTGGGTCACATTGTCATTGTTCTTCATCAATGTGAGAAGACTGGTTGACGAACCAGAAACAATGGAAGTTGGACTGAAGATAGCGCTCTCGAATCCGACTTGCCCCGTTTCAACAACAGTTCTGTTCAACAGGCCGAACATCTCATAGTAGGCTTCTACAACATTCGAGCCCAGTGCAACTCGTGCACCGGTCTGAGCATCAACAAGACCTACTCCACCCAGTTTCTCGATGACCTTAGCACCAGTTGTCTCGACTTGCAGAAAGACTGGAATCACAAAGAAGAGTTGACCTCCAAGGTGGTAGAGCAGTATGTTGCCATACCTGTGCTCTCCCCACAGACTGAGCTGTGTGCGGACCTTGTCGCTTGTCTCAAATGCCTGACGTGCGGCCTCAGGCCCCAGATAAGTCGATACACCAATCTCTCCAGAACCATAGAATCTCAACTGACCAAAATCCCGATTGCCACATCCCATTACGTACAGCCCTGCAAGGTTCCTCCCAGGAGATTGAAGGAACTCAACATTATGGATTGCAACGAACCGATCGACTCCTCCAATGCGCATGATGATGTATCGTGTGTCCGACTCTCCAGGAGCCTCAAAGAAATCTACGCCGCTCCTCCATACGAAGCCGTCCCTGACATGGTATATGTAAGCTATGCTTAGCTGGCGCTCATAGAGGTCTTCAGGCCATCGAGCCTGTGACTGCAACCAAGCAGGCATGTCTTGCCAAGGATAGTATTCGTCAAAGGTCTTGTCGATGAAGAAACTGGAATTGGCGGTTGGTGACTTGTAGAAGCCTAGGGTACCTGTCTCAATGTCAACGAGAACTACGCCCATGAATCTCATGTAGTTCTCGTGAGCATAACCCGTTGACAACCGATAGTCTATGAAAACGGACACAGCGTAGTAGAGGTTTCCAGACGGGTCCACAACTATGTATGCGTCTTGGTCGACTGTCAGCCCTTGGAGCATTATACTGGCGACTCTTGACTGCACGCTCCGCTCCAAGAGCATATCGAGGCTTTGCCCTGCAAACGACCATGCTTCAGGGCCCATGGAGAGAATGAAGAAGCTGGACTCGAAGCCTGTCAGTGTGTAGTCTGGCTGTCCTTGGAATGTAACGTTCCCGACTTCTTCAATGCCTGGGACATCTACAAACACAGGACCACTGAAACCTGTCCCTTCGCCGTAGTAGGTGTCTATGGTCTCGCTGCGGTTCAGCAGAGTCATGAGGTCTGTATGATCTACAATGTCTCCGGTGTAGGCGTCCTGAACAACCAGACCTTCTGTGTGAGTGTAAATCAATCGATGATTGATGAAGCTGGTAGATACGGTATTATAGTCGAGGGTCAAGGGTGCAAACCAATATTCATGTTCCTTGAGAAAGACGATGTCGGAATCCGCGAGCTGCATCCAGTTGGTGCCTATCTGATTCTTCATGCGAAGGTAGCTAGCGTCTTGATCCCATTGCCTTACAGTAGTAAGATACTCAACTTCGCCCTGAGGAGTTGCGTTGAGAGTGAGGTCTTGGAGAGTTTCCGTCGTCAGTCCCTGGATACCTGCAGCCCACGTAGTGATCTCAATCTCCTTCGTGGTCTCATAGTTGAACTTCCAGTCAATGTACCTGTCACCCGACATCTGGATGCCATAGTAGAAAGCTTGGGTAGCAGGCAGCATAACGACAATCACGACCAGTGCCAGTGCGAGAACCCCGAATTTCCTTGGAGACCCACCAATTGGGATGAGCCGCTCTACTTTCAGACGCCTAAGTTCGCCTGCTATGTTGGACCTATCTTCCATGAGCATATTGACCCTGCGGCGATAGTCGTCGACTGTAATTGTGCCGCTCTCATACTCCTGACGAAGTGATAGCAGCTCTCCCTGCATTCGGGCCAAGTCTTCCTCAAGCTGCGCAATCTTGCCTCTAACTCTAGTTTGCACGTCCCCAGAGTGGACACGGAATGCCAAGACTAGGATGGCGCCCATTATGCAAGATGCCAGAGCTACGATGTAGGCCAAGTAGGTCATCCAAGTTCCAGCGTTCACGGTCCAAGTGGGTACACCCATTATAGAGATGCCCAAAGCAAGAGCTCCTATCATAAGCACTTTGGCGAATATGATTAGTATATCACGCCTCTGAACCATCAATTCTGTCGCAATGCTAAGAGCCACTCTGACTGCAGTGGCGGCCAGAAAAGTGGCAAGAAGGCCCACATACAGCTGGTATGCTTCCATCGCAGGTACAAGACTGACAACCGAAGAGGCAGACGTACCCGGTGCGAACGGCAAAGCGAATAGAGTACTGATGTCTGCCGGGGTGATGGAAATCGATCCATGACCTATGAGCATCATCAGGAATGCCACGTTCTGTCCTGTGACCGAATAACCACCCGACGAGATATAGAATGCGAAGAGCCCAAGGATCTCAACGATTCTCCACGCAATAGCTCTAGGCAATGGGAGCTTCCGAGCGACCGGCCCAAATTGAGAAAGAGTGCCCAAGAATGAGAGGAGAGTACTGCGTTGAGGTATCGTGATCATGCTGAGAAGAGTGAGGAGTGCAGACGCTGTGAATATGTTGTTCTCGAGAGTCCATGTTGCCCAGTAGTCTACACCGGCCTTGCTTGAATACATGCTACGATATATTGTCTGACCAAGAAACCATCCGTAGATCCAACTGATAGAAACAACGGCAATCATGGCGATGATTGCTACCAGGAAAAGGGCTTTCAGTCTCCTCATGGTTCTGCCTCAGCTGCCGCCTCTAGTTGTACTTGCTCGGTGTTTAAGAGAGTTACTGACGGTGCCAATTCCTACTTATTGCACATCATTCCACGTATGGTGGAAAGAGCCACATGCAGGCACACTGCCATGGGAACCCAGTTCGATAGCAATATCAATGCCTTAGAACATCAAGACGCTCATGGCGCGGCCCCTTTGGTTTGTACAGATGCTGAAAAAGACATTCCCCAACAGACGCATGATAGCACTGATGACACGTGTGCCGGGCCTCGGTCGCATGGTCGATAAGATGCTCTTTGAGAACGATGACATAATGTACCTCCCCAAGGATAGCGTCGTATCTCAGACAATACCGATAGGCAAGTCCCTGGAGCACCCTGTTGATACAGTCCTCCCGTCCAAGATTGTTGAACACTTCATCAAGAAGGCGAATTACCACTGGATTATGAATTTCTGTATATGCAGAGATGCTTCGAAGTGCAAGGACTATCCGATCAGCTACGGGTGTCTGTTTCTGGGCGAAGCCGCAAAGAGAATCAATCCACTCTTGGGGCGAAGGGTTTCGAAGGAGGAAGCACTTGACTATGTCAGGAAGTGCAGGGAAGCTGGACTCGTTCACCTTATTGGCCGCAACAAGCTCGATTCTGTGTGGCTCGATGCCAAACCGGGGGACAGGCTCCTCACAGTCTGCAATTGCTGTCCTTGCTGCTGCCTATGGAAGATACTTCCTGATCTCACGCCAGGCATTGGCAGGAAAATCACAAAGATGCCCGGAGTACAAGTCCGTGTCACAGACAAGTGCCAAGGATGTGGAACCTGCACGCGAGGAATATGCTTTGTCAATGCGATCCACGTCGTTGGGGGCCATGCGGTCATAAGCGAGGAGTGCCGCGGTTGCGGACGTTGTGTCGAGGCCTGCCCAAATGACGCAATCGAACTAACAATCGATGACAAGCACTATATCGATGATTCTGTAGAGAGAATCGACAGAGTGGTCAATGTTGAGTAGGAGAGGGACGAGCCAAAGAGTGCGATTCTCAACCTAGAACAACCTTTTTCACGGTAACCCACAAGGGCACTAGCGTCGTGGTCCACTAACACAACAAACAGAGAGAGCTCTAGATGACGACCAATATCGTAGTAGTCGGAATGGGTTATGTAGGCATCCCATGCGCCGCTCTTCTAGCCGATGTCGAAGGCTTCACAGTTGTTGGACTCCAGAGAAAATCAAAGAGGTCAGGATGGAAGATAGATGTCCTGAACAGCGGGAAGTCCCCGTTCGAAGGTGTGGAGCCGGGCCTCGACAAGCTGCTTTCCAAGGTTGTCGCTAAGGGCAAGTTCAAGGTCACCGATGATCCCGAGATACTTAGCAACGCGGACGTAATCCTGATTGATGTACAGACGCCAACTGACGCGCAGAACATGCCACAATACGTCTCGTTGAAGGAAGTGAGCGAGAGCATAGGGAAGAGAATCAGGAAGGGAGCTTTGGTCGTTGTGGAGTCGACAGTCGCGCCGGGTACAACCCAGAACGTTGTTCAGACCATTATCGAAAAGGAGTCCGGTCTCAAGGCCGGAACCGATTTTGACCTCGCGTTCTCATATGAGAGAGTGATGCCGGGAAAGCTGATTGAATTCATCGTCAACATGCCGCGGGTCGTGGGAGGAATTACTCCCAAGAGTACGCAGCGTGCTGTGGACCTCTATTCAAAGATTGTGAAAGACAAGGTATACACAGCGGATACGATGACTGCCGAGCTTGCCAAAGTGATAGAAAACGCGTACAGGGATGTGAACATAGCATTCGCAAACGAGATGGCAATGGTTTGTGAGAGTCTCGGTGTAGACGTCTACAAGATTATTGAACTGGTGAATGCAAGACATGACAGACACATGCACATCCCGGGGGCGGGAGTGGGAGGGCATTGTCTGCCTAAGGACCCTTGGCTTCTGCGGTATGGCTTGTATGAGTACGGAACATGGAAGATTGAGCCAGAGTTCATCTCGCTCGCGCGACGCATCAATAACTACATGCCGGTTCACATGGCCAACCTTGTTGAGAATGCACTTCTTGCCAGAGGCGTTTCGATGCACACCGCCATTGTCACTGTTCTTGGCGTCGCCTACCTAGAGAACTCAGACGACACACGGAACACACCTTCTGCGCCACTTGTATCCTCACTTCAGACGAAGGGCATGACTGTCAGACTTCACGACCCATATGTCAAGGAATGGGAATTCACGCAGCTGCCGATAGAAAAAGACGTAATCAAAGCAGCAACTGGTGCAGACTGCCTTGCTCTCGTCACAAAGCACTCGGTGTATAGTTCTCTTGATTTGGACAAAATCAAGAAAGTAATGCGGACCCCTGCGATTGTCGATGGTCGGAATGTGTTCAGCCGAGAGACTATGATTGCCAAGGGTTTCGAGTATCGTTGTATCGGGAAACGTGGAATTCAGCCGATTGCTTACCACGAGCCTTAGACGCTCAAGAGCTATGAACCGAATTTCTCTGTCTTTCCAGAGTAGCCTAGCAGCATTGGTAGCACATCGATTCCACGAATGGTGTGAAGAGCCCCATGAGGCGCGTCTATCTCCGTCAAGCGCTTGACAGAATCGGGGCGGATGAAAGAGGACCAGATGACAATCGGCACAGGATCGCAGGTATGTTCTCCTACTGTAACCGGCGTGGTGTGGTCCGCAGTAACAACAATGACAATCTTCTTGCCCACCCGATCGAGTACTCTCCCCACCATCCTGTCTGTCCTTTCAATAGCCAAGACCTTCTGTTTCGCGTTATGGTCATGGCTAGCATTGTCGGTAGCTTTTATGTGAACAAAGACGTAATCGTAATCTGATTCAACACATTCTGCTGCCTTGTCAGCTATGCCATCGAAGTTTGTGTCTATGGTCCCTGTCTGACCCTGGACCTTAATGTGTTCCATCCCTACGTACTTAGCAGTACCTATGTACAATGCTCCTCCTGCAATGACTGCAGACCTGATTCCGAATCTTTCTTTGAGAGTGGACACCTCTCGATGTTGACCAGGTCCTCTAAGAAGAAGCACATTGGCAGATGCAATGCCCCTCATCTGTCTAGCCTTGTTCACGTCAAGACCTCTTAGCCGCTCAAAGGAGAGCCGTATCAGTTTGTTTACAACATCAGCAGTTCTTTTCGCCTCAGGCACAAGAGGTGTGGCTTGGAGGACCTTCTTCCCATCCTCATGAGGATCTACGTCTGTTATCTTCTCTGAGAGACCCTTTCCTTCTAGAACAAGAGCACCGCGATGCTCGACAGTGTGAACGAAGTGTACCCTCACACCGTCGATGTCTAGCCCGTCCAATGCCTTCTGGAGAGCAAGGCCTTCCTCACCTGTGAACTCTCGCCCGGCTCTGCGGTCGGTTACTGTGAAATCCGGATTCATGGTGGCAAAGTTGGCTCGAAACGCCACATCGCCCGGCTTCGATTGAAGGCCTGCCCCAAGGGCCTCGAGCGGTCCTCTCCCGGGGTAAGTCGTTACTGGATCGTATCCGAAGAGCGCTAGGTGCGCGGTGTCGCTTCCAGGAGTTACACCAGGAGAGATCACGTGCATGAGTCCGCTTTGTCCCTGAGAAGCAAGCCGGTCGAAGTTCGGAGTCTTCGCCGCCTGGAACGGAGTCAGCCCTCCCAGTTCAGGCACAGGTCGGTCACCTGCGCCATCCATTACAACCATGACTGCCGTGGATTTGGTGGCCATGACTCAATACCTCCTCCAAGCTTTCATGAAGTCCGCCCCAGGATATCCGCACTTCCCATCAAGTAGGTCATAGATTTCCAGGAGACGATTGTATTTCTCGACCCTATCGCTGCGAGCAGGCGCCCCGCTCTTTATCTGACCGGTGGACAGAGCAACCACTAAGTCAGCAATGAAGGTATCACCGGTCTCGCCACTCCTGTGACTGACTACGACCGGCCACCCAGCCTTGTTCGCGATGGTTGCAGCATCGATTGCCTCTGTCACAGTACCAATCTGGTTCAGCTTCAGTAATAGCGCATTCCCCGCTTTAGCTTCTATCGCCCTCTGAACGGTGGCGGGATTTGATACAGTGAGATCATCGGTGACCACTTGACAATGAGTCTTCCGAGTGAGTTCGGCGAAGGTGTCAAAGGCTTCCTCATGAAACGGATCTTCAAAGCTTCTTAGTGGATAGGTCTTCTCTAATTCCAGATAGTAGTCCACCAGATCAGAGGAGTCCATGGCCTTACCATCCACGGTGTATTCTCCGTCCTTGTAGAACCCACTCGCCGCCGAGTCGATTGCCAGCACGACATCCTTCCCCGGCTGATAGCCTGCCGCCGAAATGGCTTCGACAATCTCCTCGAACGCATCGCTTGTGGTCTTCAGTCCGTACCCACAGTAGCCGCCTTCGTCGCCTACGTGCCTTGCCATGCGCCCGTACTTAGTTATCATCCGCTTTCCTAGCGCTTGATACACCTCGCTCGTGTATCGAACGGCCTCACGGATGTCTGCCGCCCCGAGCGCCATAATCATGAATTCCTGAATGGCCAGTTCATTGCCCGCATGCGCACCTCCATTGATGACATTAGAGAGCGGCACAGGCATCTGGTATGCGGCTGGCTTGCCAATCACTTTCGTTCTTAGGTACTCGAAGAGTCCCACCTTGAGATGACTTGCCGCAGCAACTGCAGTTGCCATCGACACCGAGAGTATTGCATTGGCGCCGAGTTTGCTCTTTCCCTTGCTCGGATCCAGCTTTAGCAGAACGGCATCAAGATTGCGCTGAGAAAGAGGGTCCACCGAGATGACAGCCTTCGCTATGACCGCATTCACATTGTTTGCAGCTTTCTGTACTCCCTTTCCGCCGTATCTCTTGTCCCCGTCCCTAAGCTCCAAGGCTTCACGGGTACCGGTAGAGGCACCGCTGGGGATTTTGGCAATCCCTGTTGTCCCATCAGACAGAATCACCTTCGTCATCAGAGTTGGATTGCCACGAGAATCAAGAATCTCAATCGATTTCACTGACTTGAACTGCACCATAACGATCACCACGACTCGGACGGTCTGATTACTGGTTGCATTGTAGCAAAGCAACAACTGCCGGGATTTATCCTCATCCATGTGAACACACGAGTACCTATGTCCATAGGCTTGAACATGAAGCCAAAAGCAAGCCCTATTATGGATATTTCGCATCGCAACAACCGGGATGACCAGATGGAGTGATTCGAGCCGTGCAACCTGACAAGACTCGTTCAAAAATAGTATGCACGATTGGGCCAGCCTCAAGGTCAAGAGAAGTGCTAACCGGAATGATCGAGGCCGGCATGGATGTCGCAAGATTGAACCTCTCTCACGATGATCACAGCTCTGCGAAGGAAACGTTTGAGACAATCCGGTCCATAGATGACACTCTGGCTATCATGTTCGACCTGCAGGGACCGAAGATTCGGATTGGAGACATGAAAGCCCCCGCTGAACTCCAGGCGGGCCAGAAGTTCATTATTTCAACGGAGGACTTCATTGGCGATCAAACACGTGTTTCGATTTCATACAAGGAGCTTCCTCAAGATGTGAAACCGGGAGACACTATCGCGATAAACGACGGTATAATCAGGCTTGTCGTGAAGAAGGTTCGCGCTCCCGAAGTAACGACCGAAGTCGTACACGGGGGAACCATCTCAAGCAAGAAGGGAGTGAATGTCCCCGATATCAAGCTCTCGTGTTCAATCCCGACAGACAAGGATCTCAAGGATCTTGACCTCGCAGCCAAATTGGAGCCAGACTTCATTGCACTATCATTCGTGACGGACCCTAGTGAGGTGAAACATGTCAAGGAGATAATCACCTCTAACGGGCCTTCTAGCGCCTGGGTAATCAGCAAAATCGAACACAGACTGGCAATCGAGAAGTATGAAGAGATTCTGAACGAGTCCGATGGCGTAATGATCGCGCGCGGCGACTTAGGTATAGAAGTGCCCATAGAGGATGTCCCAGTCCTTCAGCGGGACCTCATCAGGAAAGCAAACATGTGGGCCAAGCCGGTCATTGTGGCCACCCATATGCTCGAATCAATGACTCACGAAGCGCTACCTACCAGAGCAGAGGTCAGCGACGTAGCTCATGCCATCTTCGACAGGGCCGACGCAGTGATGCTCAGTGGGGAAACAGCAATGGGCATAGATCCCGTTGGAGTCGTCGATATGATGAACAGAATCGTCACCAAGGCGGAAAAGAGAATCACGCAGGTGAATCCTGGCGACATGACCTCGCCACGAAAGGCGATTGTTGAAATCATAGGAAATCTGGTGTACAATGCTGTTGCGCTCATCCCTCAGAACATTGAGGGCATTATCACCGCCACACGAACCGGTTACACTGCAAGGTGGATATCCAAGTTCCGACCCCCTGCGGACATATTCGCAGTGACCTATGATCCAGCCGTAGTGAGGAAACTCAGATTGCTGTGGGGAGTGCACCCTGTCCAATACCATCAAGATGTTAACAATGTAGACGACATCATTCGTGAATCAGTCCGCACGGTTCACGGCATGGGATTGATTGGCAGTGACAAGGATATCCTATTCACGTCTGGAATACGATATATCCCTGGTCGGACCAACCTCATGGGTGTATTTCACGTTCGAGATTTCATTGAAGATGAAAGCAAGCCGCAAGCCTGATTTGCTCTCAGGCTTGGGCCGTGACCACCGCAAGCCGGGCCCCAGATTCGAATGGCTGAGCCTTGAATAACAGAATGAGAGCAAATCTGTGGAGCATCACGACGTGCTGCACGATAACGCTTTTAAGAATGGCAGGAGGTTTCCGCCTGTCTCGGAGCACCTATCCGCAAGAACGGAGCCGCAAGTCATGACATCGATACTAATCACCGGGGGTCGTGGGTTCATCGGTACGAATCTCACTGCCGAATTGAGAAAGCGAGGCCATGACGTGTGGCCTGCGGACATCGTGCAGTCTGATGATTCCCAGTTCATCAGGTGTGATGTTGGGTCCTATCGTCAGATAGAGCGAATCTTTGAAGAACACAAGATTGACGTTGTGTATCACGCTGCGGCAGAGTACGGGCGCTGGAACGGGGAAGCCTACTACGAGAATCTGTGGCGCACTAATGCAGTTGGTACCAAGAACGTGCTCACGGCGCAGAAGAAGTTTCGGTTTCGTATGATATTCTTCGGTAGTGCTGAAGTGTACGGTGACTATGATGGTGTCATGGCCGAGAACGTTACTGACACGATTCCCATAAAGCAGATGAATGACTATGCGATCACCAAGTGGGCAAACGAACTACAGATCATCAACTCGGCTGCGATGGACAAGACTGAGACTGTGAGAGTCAGGCTCTTCAACGTATACGGACCACATGAACACTACACCACGTTCAGAGGCGTCGTTCCTGTTTTCGTATACCGAGCACTCCACGACGAACCGTACACCGTGTACAGGGGACACAAGAGGACTTTCGAGTATGTGGAAGACATCTGCAGAACGCTTGGCAACATTATCGATAGGTTCGATTCTGGAGAAGTGTTCAACTTGGGAAGCGAAAAGCAGTACAATGTCGAAGAGCTCTCAGGGCTTGTAGAGCGATACACGGGCAGGGATGGAAGTAAGGTGCTATTCAAGGATGCTGAGCCCTTTACCACACGATACAAGGTGGCGGATTCCTCCAAGGCAAAGAAGCGTCTCGGGCACAAGATTACAGTGCCTCTTGAGGAGGGCGTTCGAAGGACTGTAGAGTGGTTCAAGAAGGAGTACCGAATCGGAGAGCGGTGATTATGGATTCTCAGCAAGTGCTTCAGAGTTATACTGACAAGAAAATACTCATAACAGGTGGCGCAGGCTGCATTGGAAGTAACCTTGTGAAGACTCTCTTAGCGGGGAAACCACGAAAGGTGGTTGTCTTCGATGACTTCTCGGCCTCCTACTGGTGGAATCTTCCTAAGCACGGATCTCTTGAAATCGTAAAAGGGACCATCCTAGATGAGGAGGGACTCAAGCGGGTCTTTTATGACTACCCCGACTACGTGTTCCATTTGGCTGCTCACTTTGCAAATCAGAACAGCATCGATCATCCGGAGACGGATCTGCTTGTTAATGGCCTTGGTACTCTCAAGGTCCTTGAGTATTGCCGATCGTCCAAACCGAAGAGAGTTGTGTTTGCCGGCTCTGGGTGTTCCGTATATGGCAGCCACGCGAAAATCCCATTCAAAGAGGACACTGTGAGTCTCACCTTGGACACACCGTATCAGGTGCACAAGCTATTGGGGGAATTGTACTGCAATCACTATCATGAAACCTATGCGCTACCAACGGTTAACGCGCGCTTCTTCAACGTCTACGGCCCTGGAGAAGTCCCAGGCAGGTATAGGAATGTTATCCCCAACTTCTTCTGGAGGGCAATGCACGGCAAACAGCTTCAGATAACTGGCACAGGGGACGAGACCAGAGACTTCTCGTATGTTGGTGACATTGTGGACGGACTTCTGAGAATGGGGATTGTAGATGGTGCCATAGGAGAATCAATCAACCTTGCTTCATCACGAGAGACCACGGTCAAGGATCTTGCGGAGAGTGTGAACGAAATAGCAGGAAGCAAGGCTGGGATTGTCTACGTTCCAAAAAGAGACTGGGATAAGTCTGTACGCCGTCTTGCATCGATAGACAAGGCTCGCAAGATACTCGGATATGAGGCGCGGATGGACTTCAAGGAAGGATTGAAGAAAGTCTACGCTTGGTTGCAGGAGAACAGGGCTCTTATCGAGAGTTCGATTAGCCCAAACGATGCACTATGGTAGATATGGGAAAAGCCGAGAGTTTGAGCTCGTTGTGATGTGCGTCGGCTCCAAGGAACCTGGCAACCATCAAAGTTCGAGACGTTTCTCCTGCTTGGCAGATTACCACCTAGCTGGGTTGGTCCATCTGACCGTCAGACACATCATGAAGGATCTTGATGCCGGTCGCCCGTGCGTTTCTCCTTTCATCACTCAGACCAAACAAACCAAGGGCCAGAAGCATGACAAGATTCACCAGTCCGATGCCAATGGCTGCCCCCACCAGCGACCAATTGACGATTACAATGAACAGTATCGGCAGGGATCCTAATACGGTGGCCATCGCGATCACTCCGACCGGTTTGAACACGCCATGCCCTTGAAAATAAGGCACTATCAGCTCGAGTAGTATTCTCACAGGAACGGCAAACACCAAAAGGGTAACTACGGGCCAATAGACAGTATTGGGCAAACCAACCTTCGCAAGCACTGCAAGTCCGAGAGGCTCCAGGTATGAGGAGGTGGTAATGATCAATATGGAAAACACGACAAGGACTGGTCCCAGCTTCTTCAGAAGAGATCCTGCATACAACGTGAAGGCCGGCATTCTTCTCGCTTTTGCCAGCACCACGTACGCGGCGCCTGCTACAATAACAGAAAACAGGCTATAGCTAATGAGGGCTATGTCAAAGTCGCCCAGCTCAACGAAACCGTATGCTTCCATGATGATGAGGATTGAAGCGAAGGGAGGAAGCTGCAGTGCTAACCCCGTCAGGAACGCAAGAAAAGCGTCTCGATAGTAGGGCCTGATGAAGCTCAGACTTGGCATCGCGGGTCTGGGCAGCCCCTCATAGTGGACAACTGCAATCAACCAGAACACCCATGGGAGAGTGAAGGCAACGCAGGCTGATGCCAACGTGCGCGGGAACAGTATCCCCCAAACGAAACAGAGGAGGAACGCAAGCCGGGCGACCCCGCCCAAGAGCCAAGCAATGCCTGTGGGTCCGAGGCGATCTTGTCCGCGAGAAAAAGCCAATAGAACATTGCATATGGCTGACACCATCAAGACCATTGCTGTAAAGGCAGACAAATACCAATAACCCGTTGTGGCGCCAGTCCAAAAGAAGAAGAACACTCCCACAAGCCCCGACGTCATGATTGCGGTACTTGAGAGTTCGGCCTTGGTCCTTTCATACATCTGTCGATCTGTTGGATTCTCAGACACCTTCGAGACAATAGGAAACTCAAGGTATAAGTGTGCTACAAGGAGAAATGCAGGGAAGGCATTGGCGAAAAAAGCAAAGATTCCGTAAGATTCAGGATCAAGACTGGCTCTGAATACGACCTTTGCAATGAAGCTCACGCCGTGCGAGAGCATCACACATGCGCCCAGTCCTACTGAGAGCCAGAGGAAGTTGTGGGCTCTGTCTTTCCTAGGTTCCAGCATGGGGGCATCTTCCTCTGCTCAATCTGAGATGCGGAGCTCCTGCAATCTGTATTTCAGGTTTGCTCACACTACAAAGCCGCTGGCTGTAACCCGGAGACTGAGCCACAATGGAGTACTGGCGCTTGTGCTAGGCTACCGAGAAACACAAATACTAGAATCAACGGTGGAACTGCAACTGCACAATCATTGTAGGTGACATGATGTCTGAGATACCACTCACAATCGTAGGCATCAGCTACCTATTGATTGCAGTCACTTCTCTGCCAAGTGGCCTGCTTCTTGCAAGTCTGCTAAGACCTGAATGGTTCCGGACTTGCGGCTATGTTCCTTCGCTTATTCTGGTCCTAGCCCTCGGTTTATCCTGCAACATCGCACTCTGGTGGGTTGTCTCTCTGATATCTGTGAGCGTCCTGACGCTGTTCTTGGTTCCCTGCCTGCCCCTTATAGCTCTAGGCTCGTACTTTGCGGTGTCAAGGAAGATCGGAGCTCCAGAGCTCCGTTCAATGTTAGCAAGATTCAGAAAGGGATTCTCCTCCCCAATCAATGCTGTTTTTCTTCTTCTGCTGGTGGTGTCAATCGCACAGCTAGCTTCTCTAGTTAGCTACGTGTCGTGGTCCCAAGCTGGGGACCCTTGGTTTCATGGGTATTATATCTTGGCGATAATGGAACAAGGAAGACTGCCCGTGAGCTTTGCTCCATACGATTCGTCTCTGGTGTCATACCCTCTGGGCTACCATGTGCTGGTGGCCCAACTGTGTCTGATTCTTGGCGTACCTGCAGGTATTGAAATGATTGTAGTGGCCTCATATGCAATGGTCCTAATCACGCTTGTACCGCCAGTTCTCGTTCTGAGCAGGACTAAGTCAATCCCCTATTCTGTAGCCGCCTATTTGTTCTGCTTTTACATTCACCCAGTGGAATACGCTCAAAACTCAATCTACATGAACTTCGTGAATGGTACTTATCCTGTTGTCTTGGGCGTACTCATGACACTATCTCTGTTGTCGTTGTTTTCTGGTCGTTCTCAGAAGGAAAGCCCCGACGGCTTTCGTGCGTTTCTGATTTGGGCAGTATTATCTCTGGGTATTCTCGTCACGTATCCGACGTTCGTAATCGTGGCTGGTGTCCTCTTTGCGTTGGTAGTGTTTGAGAGACTACGGACTCAGGGTATGCGCTCAGGGCTCGTGACGCGCCGCAAGGTTGCGACTGCCACATTCATTATCCTGCTAGGCGTCCTTGGCGCCCTCTCTCTTACCCTAGGGCCCTTCTCCTATATCTTCGTCAATCTCGGGTTCGGGATTATCTGGGACTACCTTCTCCAGCCCACATACTTCCTGAGCATCCTTTACATTCCTATGCTCGTATTTGCAGTTCTTGAATGTCGCAGGATGATTAAGGCAGGGAGTTGCCAATCGGAGAGCCTAGCTTTTCTGATTCTGCTTTCGTGTACTCTGATTTCTATGGTACCGTATCTATTCGCAATTGGACTGAGACTCATTTTACCCACTCGCATGATGATGCTTTTGCAGCTCTGGTCGTTTGTGTACGCGGCTGCCTACCTGCATTCCAAGCGGCTGGTGTTGGGGGATTTGACCGTAGAGCTGAGAGTCCTTAAATCATCTGGGGAAAGATACCTTAGATTATCTGGTACAATCTATCAAATCGCCTTGGTTGCATTCGTAGCGGTCTCAATGACTCCGACGATTTGGGGCTTTGCTACCGGGTCAGAGCAGAGCAAGGCAGCATACTGGACTCGAAGTGGCGAGTTTCAGAATGATCTTGCTGGAGGATACTATATCAGAGACCATGCAGGATATGAAGAACTGATACTCAATTACGAAACTGCATCGGACTGGGGGCTACCTTCGTTGGGCATAAGGAACCTTGTCTTTCTGAGACCACTAGACAATGCAAGCAAAACCCGAGCCTTCGAGTTTGAGTCCTTTTGGTCACATCCTGACAACGTTTCCTTAGTGAAAGGTCTTCTACTCAAATACGGCATTCAGCTGATATATCTCAGTTCACCTGACCGCATAGTAAGAATGATTGTTGATAATACTACCTTCATACCAAGACCAGTCTCCTCGGTTATCTGCCACTCTTATTTCTCAACATACTCATTTCTGTACGAGGTATTTCACAAGGGCAACTGCTCCATATTCGAGGTTGTCTAGTGCTTGCTAGGTCGGGTTCTTGTCATAGCGCACCATCAGTGGACAGTGTTAGAACTCAGTTCTAAGACACCAATCACACGAGCGCAATCAGGGATATATACTCAAATCATATTTCACTCTGACATACGCAACTAGTGACCGAGGCTTTCCCTTGCGCATTGCATTAGTGTCAGGTATGTTTCCACCAATCCAAAGTGGATCCTCACACTATGCTTGGCGCGTGGCAAACGGCCTTGAAGATCGCGGCCACGAGGTCCTTGTCATAAGCTTCAGACACGCAAATCCCGGAGAAAGTGCTCATTTCGGTTGTGCCAAGCTTCCTGGGTTCATGCTGCCTAAGACTCCTCTGACTCAGCGCTATGGTCTGCCATATTCCCTTTACCCTGCATCGATTCCCTTAATTCGACAGATTCTCGCACGCTTCCAGCCCACAGTCGTTCATGCAAATGGTCACTTCCTCGATGCATCGATAGCAGCGGCTCAATGCTCGAAAGCACTTCACCTGCCGCTTGTGGTGACAATCCACACAAGGTTTGTGCATACGGATCCACTACTCAATGCCGTCATGCGTAATCTCGACCGCGCGTTCTTGGGCCACGTATGGAGAAAGTCTGATGCAATCATTGCGTTGGACCGACAAATGTATCGCTATATTGAGAATACGTACCATGTTCCTCTTGACCGTATTGCAGTGATCCCATTGGCAATTGATCTACCGGAGCTGTTATCCTCACCCGAGTGGGATGCCAGCAAATACGGATACACTCCGATGCGCAGAATTGTAGTATCGCTATCTCACCTGACCCGGCTCAAGAGCGCAAGAACCGTCCTAAGTGCCTTCGCAGTGGTCGCAAAGGAGTTCCCGGACATCCAGTTGGTTTTTGTCGGGAGAGTCATGGACCCAACCCCCATTCAGATGACTTCCCAACTGGGATTGAAGGGTAGAGTCCGGTTCATTGGCGAGATTCCGCATCGTTTGGTTCCATCATTGCTGCGTCAATCGGTTCTCGAAGTACACTCTCTGGACAGTAGGACTGGCTTCGACAGTGCATCAGTTGAAGCGATGGCATTGGGAGTTCCTGTGGTATCCTGTGTAAGAGAAGATAATTTTGTGCGACCATGGCTCCAGAATCGGAAGAACGTCTTGCTCGTGCCCCCAAGAGACGTGAACAAGACAGCCGAGGCAATAAGAGACATCCTTACGGATGCGGCGCTGGCCAAACGAATCTCGGAGGGCGCACGAAAGACCGCTTCAGACTCATTCTCGATAGATCGAATGCTCAGGGACCTTGAGGGGCTCTACGAATCAGTAGCGAGCACCAGAAGCTGATAGATCTCTATGCCACAAATGCAGCGTGACCGAGTAGCTGCAGATAGAGAAGCCAGCGTCCAGATAAAGCCGAATTGCACCTAGATTCGAGGCCTGAGTAGCCACGTCGATTCTGGAGTCTCTTCCCACTTCATCCGTGACTTTCCTCAATAACCGACGACCCACTCCAGACCGTCTATGCTTTTCGTCAACAGCAATCAAGTCAATATGGTATTTAGGTCTCTTGGCATCGAGTTCATCTGGCGCTTCACGAAGAGTGACAAAACCTCCAATCTTGTGATCAATCTCATGGATAAAAACCCGACACGCCTGTTCATGGAATAGGTTCCTAATCCAGATGCCGTACATGGCATCAGCAGCATCTTTGCTAATCTCGAGGTCTTGGTGAAAATGATCCAAGCCGAATGCGGAACTTGCCAAAGAAACTAGGCTCCATACATCCGTCTCTCTCGCCTCCCTGACGGAGTCCGAGCTGTGATAAGATCCGAGTTTGACCCGGCGATTGGTTCTTTGGAGTCTACATATGACATCGTAAGTCCTAAACCCAGCTCTCTCCGTAGTCCGGATGACACCCATGCGTTCCAGAGGAACACGTGCGAATATGCACTGAGCACCCTTGCTCCAAGCACTCTGTAGAGCAGAATCGATGCTCAATAGGAGAGGCTCCTGCAGTTGAACAGCTTCGTTGTCTAGGAAAGCATAAAGGTCAAATATCTCTCTTTCAAAGAAACTGGAATCCCACTCTTTTCTAATGCAAATTGCCCCGCATGGAATCTCCCCGCCGTGGTCTACGACGTATGCGTATCCATCTTGGGCTCCGACAAGGACTTTGGCAAAACCGGGCTCTTTCTCGAGCAAGGTAGGATAGGAGCGGAGCAGATCTCCTGCCTTTACCATCACTACTTCACTAGACATTGGTTCCATCTCTCAAAACCGTGAGTTCCATCTTATATCAGAGTTCATATCATGATCCTTGTGTCTGCCAAGTCTGCGGTAGTGTGGGGTAGCATCGCCGTAAGGACTGCAGACGGCTTGGCCGTTGGACTATGGAGGCGGGAATGAAACCTCGCGTCCAACATAGCGATGAGGGACTAGTCCTTAACAAGCTACCGCAAACGTGGAGGCAAAAAGAGCTCCCGATTTCGGTGAATACGAACAAGAACCTTTTATGCGCATTCTTCGCACCAACGGCTTCAACGAAGTAGACGCATCTCATGCCGGTGAACCCTCGGATGATTCCCTTTGCCAAGCCACACTTCAACAATGACTGGTTAAGCCAGATACTATCAAATGTGGAGGAGACTCTCCTGTCAGGCCAGCTTACACACGGCAAGCATGTCCAATCGGTCGAGGACTACTTCGCAAGACTGCTTAGCCCCATGCACGTAGCTACAACAAACTCGTGCACGGCCTCACTGCATCTAGCGATGATTTTGGCAGGCATAGGCAAAGGAGATGAAGTGATTGTGCCCTCTAACACTTTTGCGGCGACAGCAAACGCGGTAGTCTATTGCGGCGGCACGCCGGTCTTCGCCGAGATAGACCCTCACACATTGAACATCGACCCTGCCGCGATATCAGAAGCGGTCAGCAAGAAGACAAAGGCTGTCACGATTGTTCATTTGGGCGGGCTTCCATGCGACATGCGAAGAATCATGCCGGTCATCAAGAAGAACAATCTTGTTCTGGTTGAGGACTGTGCTCACGCACACGGTGCTCTCTATCAGGAAAGACAATGTGGGACGTTTGGGGAGTTCTCATGTTTCTCATTCTATCCTACAAAGGTAATCGCAGGTCCTGAGGGAGGACTGTTGGCTGCGTCTGACCTCAAAGCGGATGCAAAGGCTCGCATACTCATTAATCAAGGCCGAGGCGGGTTTGGTCCCGCTGAGATATCCGAAATCGGGTACAACTACAGAATGAACGAACTGCAGGCAATCGTGGTGGAGGCTCAGATGGGACACCTGGAAGAAATCATCCGAATCAGAACAGAACTTGTAGCGAGATACAGGAGAAACCTGACAGGGCACAGCTCGGTTACCGTGCCGACAGTGCTGGCAAATACGCAGCCATCCTATTATTCCTTTACAGTCATCTTGAACCAAGGCAATCGTGATGAAATCAGAGCGCAACTCTTGAATGACCAGATCGAGACAAGCATCATGTATCATCCTGTGCACCTTCAGCCCATTTACAGGAAGATGTATGGCTACAAGCCGGGGAGCCTGCCTACAACCGAAGACATCTGCTCTAGAATCCTCAGCTTACCCCTTTATCTCTCGATGTCGGCGAATGATGTAGATGCGGTGTGTGCCAGACTTCTCTCGCTACAGGAAGGCACCAACACGTAGCAGAAGCCGTTGCACCGTAAACTCAATGCTTGGTCAGTCGTTCAACAATCTTCTCGTATCTATCGGCAGCCGCTTCGACTGTGAAATGCTGCTTCATGTATTCTAGACCATTCCGCCCCATTCTTTCGGCCATGTCCGGACTACGATATAGCTTCAGCACCGCTTCTGCGAAATCGTCTGGTTTCTGTGGTTCAACCGAAAGACCACAGTTAGCGTCTTTGACTACATCGACGATTTCCCCTGTTGGCACATTGGCCAAGACTGATCGGCCACATGCCATAATATCAAGCATCTTTGATGGGAATGAAAGAGATACCATTTCCTTCTTCAATGACACGATGCATACATGAGAAGCGTGCAGGATTCGCAAGTACTCTTGTTTCGGCTGAAGAGGCACAAAGTCGAGATTCTCAAGGCGTAGCTTCTTGCTTTTCTCTACGAGCAATTCATGCTGCGGCCCGTCCCCCACGAGCAAGAAATGTATGCCTTTTTCATTTCGTAGACGGGCAGCCGCGTCAACTATTGTCTCGAGATCTTGCGGCCAAGACATTATCCCTGCATAGGTGACTAGGAACTTGCCTGCTACTCGGGGAGGTAGCGAAACCGGCCTTTCCGATACATGGAACCCTTCGGCGCTTCCCCAGTTTGGAACTATGACCACCTTTTCGGGTGTTGCTCCGGCCTCAACTATGTTTCTTCCAAGCCCATTCGAAATGGTTGTGAGACAGGCTGTATTCCTGTACACTAGCTTCTCCATCAGCCTTAGTATCTGGTATATCGTTCCCTGTCGCAAGAATCCTAGCTCGAGCAATGCACGAGGGTGCACATCAACAACTCTTGTGATAACCCGACGGCGAGTCAGCTTGCCCAACAGAGAGGCGGCAAACGCATGAGTGATAGGCGGGGTTGTGCAAAGAATAACATCGACGGGCCCAGAAATCAGACCACCGACAAAGAACGAGAAGAAAGAAAGGAAGTACTCAAGTCCTCGCATGAACAGATTGTCCCTTTCTGAGAACTCAGGACCCATCCTCGCTACCCTCAGGCCCGAGAGTCGCTCCCAGTAGACGAATCGGCCCTTGTTAGGATAAGGACTCTCTAGGAAATAGGGTCGTGGGAAGCTCGTTACTATGGTGACTGTGTGCCCTCTCTTGATAAGTTCCTGAGAGAGTTCGAATTCAAGACGCCCTGTAGACATCTCCGGCGGAAAATGCTCGACCATGTAGAGAAGACGGGCCACGCGATTACCTCATTGCCCTAGGCCTCTTTGGCCGCCGGTCTATATGATGGGTTTGGTGTCCACTGAAAAACGTTTCGAGAAGTGAAGAACGTGAGAGCCATAAGGAGTCCTTCTCTACCTGTTTCTTTACTCATGTGGTCCCCGTTTGGTCGCCATCTGAGTGTCAACCGTTGAACACCATGGTTCTTAGAGCTCAAGACCATCAGGCAGCGTTGGCGGAAGCGCTATATGACTGTCTTCCAGCCTGCCTCTGCTCATGTCTTCCAGCTAGTTGCCGACCAGTGACACCCAACCTCTGCCTGCATGAGCAGCCAGACAGACTCAAATGGATGGCAGTCACCGGCTGAAACTGTTTGGTCGACTAGCTTCATTGGAAGGGAATCTCATCCGTTTGTAAGGCGAAGACCGGCCTTCTGGGGGATACTGCGAACACTCGACTAACGAGTACAGATGATACCTCATGATACAGTATAAAAGGGTATGAGGCTCCCAGACATATAGATTCGATTCAGAGTGATTCAGGAAAACTGGGGGCTGTAGGCAGAAATGAAAGTGCTTCTCACCGGTGGCGCGGGCTACCTCGGATCAACACTTGCGAGGCACCTGCTTGAACGGGGCCACTATGTGAGAGTATTGGACAGGTTGATATTCGGAGATGAGTCGATTTCGGCGTTGTTCAGCAACCCGAGGTTTCAATTCGTCAAGGGAGACATTCGACACGTAGAAGACATAACATCAGCCATGAAAGATGTTGATGCTGTAATCGATCTTGCTGCAATTGTGGGCGTTCCAGCGTGCGAAAGGAATGGAGATGCCTCGATTGAGACCAACTATTGGGCAACAAGGCTTCTGGCCCAGGTCGCGAAGTCTAACGGAGTCCGAAGATTCCTTTTTGCATCAACCTGCAGTGTATATGGGGAAAGTGAGGGTATGACTGTTACGGAATCCAGCCCGACACAACCTCTTTCTCTCTATGCTAAAACCAAGCTTGAGTCAGAACAGGCGTTGCTTGGCGTCCCGAACGGCTTTGAGCCCGTTGTCATGCGTCTATCAACACTCTGCGGCCCTTCATTCAGGATGAGGTTCGATCTCGTACTGAACGTGATGACTGCAACGGCGTATTTTGATCATGAGGTGAGGGTCTTCGGCGGCAACCAATGGAGGCCTTTGCTCGACGTAAGAGATGCATCCAGAGCGTTTTCCATGATCCTAGAAGCTGATTCAGGACTAGTCTCTCACTCAATCATCAATGTTGGTTCAGATGACCACAACATCACTATTGGACATCTTGGAGAGCTTGTGGCAAAGCAACTCGGTGACGTGAAGCTGACATGGGCGCCCAATCGCGACGACTCGCGATCGTACCGCGTTGACTTTGGGAAGATTCACGAGATAGGCTTTGATACGCAACTGTCTTTTGTCAAGAGCATCAGAGGCGTGAAAGAGCTCCTTCAGGATGGCGTTGTGACTGACTACAAGGATCTCAAATACAACAATTCTGGGTGGGTCATTCCATCCATGCCTGCCTAGTGTGTCAACCTTCCATACGAAGGGCTTGCTTTTTGGGCCAATGGCAAACAAGACAATTCGGGAGGGTTGAGTGGGTAAGAAGAGCAGGATTCTCGTCCGTCGAAGCGGAAGAAACCTGCCGAGGTAGATTCTCTCAGTATCATTTTTAAATACCTAGCACGTACGACCGCTGATTGTAATCACCCCGAGCACAGATGCGCAGATTGTACGAGAAACACAGCTGTATGGAGGTTTCCTCCTTAAGCAGTCATCGTTGCAACTTGCTTCATCGAGTATTCAACCAGGTGGGACTCCATGGGTTTGCATGGCGAAGAAGTTGTTCCTGAATCAAGACTGAGCCAACTGCCTGCCTTTATGGGTCCTTGGTTCAAGCTCGGCTGGGATTCCCGTCTGACCATCGTGTATTTGACGAGTGCGTTTGTATTCTTCGTGTCATATTCGCTTGTTCTTTCACCCATCGTCGTTCCCGTGAGGTTTCTTTCGGGGCTGGTCACTCTGATTGTTGTTCAGGGCGCCATCTTGACCACTCTGGTCCTCCCGAAGCAGGTCATGGACATAGGAACCACGTTGCTCTCAGGTATCGTACTTACAGTACTTGAGACACACCTCTTGTACAACGTGACACTCCTAGGGTTCAGAATATCCCTCATGCCTTGGATGTTGCTGATGAGTTCATGCACTCTGGGGCTTGGCTTACTCCTACTGCGACTAGGGAACAGACAGCATGACTTGGCCGATGCGATCAGATTTCGATGGCACAAATCTCTCGTTATGATCCTTGTCTTGGGATTGCTAGTACGGATGATACTCCTGTACTTCGCGCAGGGTTCCATAGCTCCCGATGCCTCTCTGTATGCGGACTACGCAAGAAACATCATGAACGGGACTTTCGAATCCTCTGTTTCCAACGACAGCGCGGTCTTAGCAATTGGCACGGACGTCGACTATGTCGCCCATCAGGCAATGACCTATGTCTTCGCCGTGTCGTGGCTTCTAGCTTCGCCAGGTACTTCGGGTCCAACTCTCATTCTCGCTCTGATAGGGCTAGTGCTACTTTTCCCGTGCTTCTCATTGACTGAACGTTGGTTCGGAACTGCTGCGGCGACTTGGTCAACCTGTCTAATAGCGATTCACCCACTCTTCGTGTTCCACTCTGCCGTTGGGTATGGACCAGAGATTACGAGTCTTCTCTTTGTCATGTATGGAACACTCTTGATGGTAGAGTGCCAAGATAGTAGCAAAGGAGTACTACTAGGGGTCGGGATACTTATCGGACTCGTGGATGCTATCTGGTATGCAGATTTCTACCTAGCATGCATCACATTTCCAGTTGTGTTCTTGGTTGCAAGGAGACTAGGGCGAGGTAGAAATCTATCATTTTCTTTGCTTCTGCCATTGGTGTTGATAGCCAGACTGTACTATAGTAACGTGTTCGTGTTCTACGGAATGTACGCACTTCTGTACTTCCTTCTAGCGACAGTGAAGCGATTGAAGCCTACCCTTGGAATCGGCAGGTACACTCCTTTCTTCGTAGGTATCATGGTTGCTGAAGTTGCATGGATATGGCCACTCCAAGCGAAAGCTTACTTCGCGGGGCAGATTACTGTCTTCCAAGGAGAACAGCTGGCGTCGGTTGTGCTGGCACCGCTGCCACCAAGCACAATCGCCAGCTTCGCATTCTTCCTCGTGTTCCACCTAACGCCAGTACTGGCGTGCGTTGTTCCTCTGGCATTAACTCGAGGAAGAAACAAGCAGATGTCACTCATACTCGTGGCTACTGCCCTAGTGGCTGCAGCTGGAACACTAAGAGTGCTGAGCGTTGTCGAAGGCAGCCTCGAGCTTCAATACCTCTACTCTGATTCGAGGTTCTTTCTTCTCCTGACGATGTTGTTTGTCATTTCACTTGGAGCATTTTTCGCAGCAGAAAGCTCAGAACCCAACACAAATAGCACATTGGAGCTTCCGGCTGCGTTCCTTCCAAAGAGAAGGAGAAGAGCGCTTGTGCTCGCCAGTATAATCCTCGTGGGGTTTGTACCATCCTATCTTGCTATACCATATGGACTTGATCTTGTCAACATCGAGAAGAGATATGCTTGGCAGGATCTTCCTGACATTGTGAGTCAGATAAGCGGTATTGATTCTGTCTATTTGGCGGATAGGGGAAGGGAGTTCTCATGGTTCACTGGTAGGCGCTCGGCAATCCTTTCATTCAGTCAGGCAGGTCTTCCTCTTGCCAACGCAAGCAAACAACTGGCCGCACTGGCTCACCAGTTCAAAGCGAGTTACCTATTGGTTGACCCGTACACGGTCGCTCACTGGAGAACCATTTCTGAGCTTTTGGACTATCCGATTGCAGTAGGTAGTTCGATCCCCTTACTGACAAATACAGTCTTGATACCTGAGAGTGAGAACATAACTGGCCCCTTGGTCTCACTAACCCTTGTCGCTCAAACGCCACCTAGCAGCTCTGGTGAGCATACGCGCATATTCAGATTCGAGAACCTGAGCTACACGAGAGTGTGGAATGCCGATTTGTTGAGCCCTGGATGGGGCGCTACCAATGATGGAGCTATAGTGAACCTGGGTGGATACCCTGCACTCGTAATAGGAGATCTGGAGAATCATACGAGTACATGGCGCCCAGCTCATTTTGATCTGAATCTCAGTGTGAATGAAGGCTTTCTGCTGTTCAACGTCTTCAATTTGTCTGCAAGAGTAGCAAGAATCGAAGTCTGGAATTCGGCCGCCGATTTCGTAAACTACGCACTGGCCTTAACAACTGATGAATATTATTGTCCTCTGGACCATGTCAACATCGGTGATATTCATATCGTGATTGAAGGAAGTCCTAGTGGCACAGTCATCATTCCATCCATATCCTTGTGGGATGTCCAAGGGGTGTAGAACAGATACTTGCCCAGCACGGAACACCTGTTAAGTAACAAGCCTAAATAACGAGATTGCGGCATGAAGCCTTAGGCCTCTTGACTTGGAAAACGGAGTCCGTGTTCTGATGATCTCGGAACACTACTTGCCGGCTGTCGGTGGGGTCCAGAGGCATATAGAAGGCGTTGTGAATGAGCTCGCAGCACGAGGACTTGGTGTAACTGTCTTGACCTCAAGCAATTCCCAAGGAATCGCTCGACAGGAAAGGCTCGACAACTCGATAATCATACGGATTCCCTATGCTTGGGACAGTAACCCGTTCCTTGTTGCCTTATGGATGATTGCGAATCGCCACTGGATCAAGAAACACGATATTATTCACGTTCACGATCCTATTCCACTAGTATTCTGGTATGCCCCTTTAATGTTGTTTTCTCCGGAAAGGCCTGTCTTTGCGACTTTTCATGGTTTTGAAAGAGACCCTGTGCCAATTGCTTACAAGGTCCTGCGTGTGCTCGCTAGGAGACTGGCTCGAAGATGCCTCTGCGTGGGCGGGTTCATTGCACGACAGTATGGAGTGCAGTGTGACAGACTTTCTCTGGGGGCTGTTGAGCTCAAGCCGCTACCTCGACAACCAAGAAAAGGGGCCGTGTTCGTTGGGAGAATTGAAGAAGACACGGGCATCCCCGAATATGTAAAGGCTTTGGCAATCCTTGGAGAGAAGTACGGCATCGCCCTGGCGTTGACGATATGTGGCTCAGGAAGTATTGAGCAGGAGGTTGCCGACTTGGCATTGTCGAGAGGTGTGGAGGTTGAATTTGCAGGAATAATCAACAATCCAAGCGAAGTCATGAACGAGAGAGAGGTTTGTCTTGCTGGGGGTTACCTTTCAATCCTTGAGGCCATGTCTCTGGGTCTTCCTGTCATCGGGATTGCAAGATCTGCACTGAAATCTGATTATCTGAAAGCAGTGATAGACGAAGGAGGACCAATATCTATCCAGACAAGTCCGGAAGGCGTTGCTAACGAGATTGCTCGTCTATTCAGGGATTCCAGACTTGCTGCCGACGTTTCTCAGAGAGGAAGAGCGTTTGCCGCCAAGATGTCTTGGAATCGTTTGGCAGAGACCTACTTGGCGCTGTGGGGTACGGATTAGTAGACGAACAACCTACAAGCGGCGAATATCGTGCGTGACACTCATTGCGACACAAGAATCAATATCGTGGCATTCTGATTCGAACAGCGTGCAAAATCCAGCCGGCAGCCATCCGAGACAATGGAAAACACGATCACCTTTAGGTCCAGCGTAGGAACGACTCCGTAGTGAGGCAGCTCAGGGAGAGCCCGAAGAGCCCTTTAGGTACACAGTCTCTATTCTGTCTAGAAGACGATGATATGCCAAGGGAAGTATCGAGCGTGCAATTCGAAAGTCACTCTCTGCAATCTCTCTAAAGAGAAACAACAGTACTACGTAGAGGCCCATGGAGATTGCCGCCCAAAAGACGAAACTCAGGATGCCAGTTGGTGCAACAAAGACGACAGCCGTGCCACAGATGACTGAAGCTGCAACGATCCTGCCAACAGACTTTGCAACAGAGGATAGTCCAACGACACCCCTTTGGCGCAGTCTAGCCAACCCAGTGACACATAGAAGCACTATGTACATAGCGCGCACAAGTGCGGATCCGAACAAACCCAGCATTGAGGTGAGAAACAAGCAGCCTTGAATCTCAAAGAAAATGATTCCGACACCAACAGCGGCAAAGAACTTCACCTCACCAAGTGACCGGAGACTTATATGGATGCCATACACCGCGCCCCAGGCGACGTAAGACAGTATGAGTATTGAGAACGACAGCGAAGCATTTGGGTATTCGGCATAGGCAGGTCCAAGAAATACAGTCAACACCAGATGAGAATTCATTGCTGCTACAATCGAAATGGGTAGGAGCAACATCATCATGTACCTTAGAAGCATTGAGACCAGTCGACCCATGCCATAGCCCCAACCGTCAAACCCCTGAAGGCGGACTCTAGTTTGAGTCAGGTAGGGGTACACAGCACTGGACAATGAAAGAGAAATGAAGCTAATCAAGAACAGCATTCCGAGGAGAACATCATACACGCCCAACGATGATAAGCCAGTCAATTGCAGAAGAATGACTCTATCTGTGTTCTGGATGGTCACGTCCACCGTCTGAAAGAGCATGGTAGAGAGAGCAAACCCAAGAATCGGCCTCATGACAATAGGCGAAGAAACCTTGGGCAATCCTCTACCTACTAGACTGCCGAAGACCGAGACAGCGATGACTTCACCAAGGAACCAGCCAACTACAACGCCCGTTGCGCCAAGGCCATCCATGACTAGCAAGACTGTCAATAGGACACGAGATAGGTCAAACAGAATTCGGCCCGCTACAAGCGGACGCACATTGTATCTTGCCAAGAGGAAGGAATCGAGAAAGACCTCAAGAGATGAAAATGGTCCTATGACAAGGACCAGCCACAGGAGGCTGGGCGCAAGAGTCTCCGGGGACACGAACAAGGGCAAGAAGACGAACAATAGCAAGGCAAGAGACATCGATGATGTCAAAACAATCGCGACCGATCGCCTCAGAAAGAATCGCACTCGCTCCATTTGGCCATTTTGTTCTTCCTGGGGTACCACAAGTGGGGAGGCGTTGTTTAACCCGAAAGCTCCAACAAACTGCATGAAAGCGTAGATTATCCCAACAACTGCGACCCGGCCCATCTCTTGGGGCAGGAGTAATCTAGCCAAGATCATGATGTTACCTAGCCGAAAGAGCCCAGAGATTATTGACTGCAACAGGAACATGGAAGTCCCCTTAGCAGGGTGCAAAGCTCCTTCGGACACTTGTTCATCACCGTGTTGTCCCTTGGCAGATTAGGCTGTTGGAAGGGACTCTCTTCGCAAGTTTACAGAGCCTCGTGATGGACCCCATGAATAAACCTACTCCTGACCGCCCGTAAACCAAGCTATGCAGACTCTTGATGACATGGCTTCGGAAGCCTTTTTCAAGCGAGAGGGTCCAAGGTGCCTGAGTCCGATGCTTCGAATCGCCATGATTTCTCCATTGCCTCCTCAGAGGACAGGCGAGTCCAGTTATGCTGCTGAACTCATACACGGCCTAGACAGCATCAGAAACATCAGAGTGTTGGCAATCACAGGTCGAGACGCAAAACCGCTTTTGACAGAGATGGGAAAAACAGAAATCTACCGAATATGGAACGGCCGCAGTCTCATGTATCCTTTGGGGCTTCTCAGGGCGATTAGCAGAATGAGGCCTCATATCGTCCATGTTCAGTTTGGGCCGCACGGGAAGGTGTACGGAGGGTTCTTCGGAGAACCGATGTTGTTTCTCCTAATCCTACTCAAGGCGCTAGGGATTAGGACGACAATGACCCTTCACAGCACTTGGATGCGCGAACAGGTGAAAGAGAGAGTCAGAGTATACAGAGCAATCGGTGGGCTCTCGGTTCTGGCTCCGGCACTATTCCGGATTTACATGCGGCTACTCGATTTCGGAACCAGCTCAGTTCAGCTCAGCACTGTGAAAACCGGCTCGACACTCAGAGAAAGATTTCTCGAGGAGTGGAGTTTCCAAGAAAAGAAGACTCTGGAGATACCTATGCCTTGTCGGCTTCCTCGGAGGGTTCTTGACCGAGGTCAGGCACTTCAGACTCTGGGCCTGTCAGGGAAGAAGGTCATTCTGGTCTTTGGATTCATCCGCAGGGGAAAAGGACTGGAGACGGCATTGCTGGCCATGAATGATGTGCGCAAGGTTGTGAGGGATTCGGTTCTCCTGATTGCTGGTGCACCTTTGGACAAGGATGATTCGGCGTACCTTACAGAACTCCATGAAAGCACATCTTCGCTTTCCCTTAATGGTACCGTGAGATTCGACACTAAGTTCATTCCTGAAGACGAGGTACCGACGTACATGTCGGCCGCATCAGTAATCCTATTGCCATATATGGAAAGTGTTGGTGCCAGCGGACCTGCCCACAACGCAGCAGGGTACGGCGTACCCATCGTTGCTTCCAACACGGGACACCATATGAGAGAGTCACTCGGAGGCGGTCTCGTTCTCTTTCAGGCGGGACACCCAGAAGACATGGCTGACAAGCTCGTGCATGTCCTGAGTGATACTGATTCGGCCTTGAGAATTGGTGAGAGACTTAAACAGTATGCGAAGACCGAAACATGGGCTCTGGCTGTCAAGAGGACACTGACCAATTACCGGAAAACCATGACACTACCCTAGGCTTCTCTCGAGGTATCGAACCCACGTGTATGCTCAGTGTTCGGCCACAACCTTGAAACACTCATCGAGAAACCTCTCCGATAGACTCTTCCAAGAGTAGGATCTCTCTGCACTTGCTCTCGCATTCGTGCCGAGACGCGCTCTGAGCAGGGGGTCGCGGCAGAGCATGACGACCGCATCACATATCGCCGCCGTGTCATCGGGTGGCACGATGATTGCAGTGTTCTCGTCGAGGACCTCTGCCGTACCAGCTACTCGCGTGGCAACTATGGCTTTTCCCGCGCCCATATACTCGAAGATCTTGAGAGGCGAAGCCGCATGAGAGGTGAGAGTCCTAGGAAAGACGCATACCGCTATGTCACAAGCACTGTTGAATCTCGGCATCTGCTCGAAAGGCTGCAGACCTGCGTAGATTACCATGCAGGCCAAGTTGTCTCTGGAGAGCTTTTCCAGCAATGAAGCAATGGAAGAGCCTGTTCCAACAAGCAGGACACGAGAGTCTGGAGACTCATTGTAAAGCTTCTTAGCCAAGTCATGTATGAG
>PRDJ01000077.1 GCA_003345555.1 Candidatus Thorarchaeota archaeon | reverse complement strand
CAAATGCCGTATTTTTGTCGAAAATGGTTATATCAACAGATTGTTTAGAACATGACAAGACAGACAAAGAGGCACGCGCAAGAAGTGAGATTACAAATGACTCAGTCTGAGGAAACAACAAGTGATGTGTTTTGGCTCTTCCATGAAGAAGACGAGGGAGAGTTAAAGGAACTCAGGAAATTCATCGATCCCGAAATCGACACTAGACCGCTCGAAGGAATCGCCGATCTTCTCTACAAACTGAGGCACTTGCTGGGCTAATCGATCGACTTTCATTGACGAAAGACGACTCTCCCCATTCTGTTGATACCAGAACCAAGCGGACGTAAATGAGACCGGCCGCTCGCGGCGGCAATCCTTAGCTTCGTCTCCTTCTAGGATTTTCGAAGCTTCATGGGAACTCGGTCTCGATAAACTGCACCCCTTCTGCGAGTCTTGCATTTGCAGAGCCCTTGGGTTTCTCTGTCCTGCCCACAGTCCAACATGGAAGACCCGATTGACTCAGAATCTCGGTGAATCGATCGACCTTCTTTGGCTGCATGAAACACAGCATTCCGCCAGCTGTTTCCGCACTCAGTCCTTTCGAGAGCTTCTGGCCAAAGAACTCTGCCAATTCAAGAGTTCCTCGAATGACAGGAATCTGGTCAAAGACAACATCAACACCGCTCATCCATGCAACGTTGTTTGCATGACCTATCAAACCGAATCCCGTGACGTCGGTCGCCGCATTCACTCCGACCGCCCTCATTGCCTTAGCAACTTCGAGGCTGCTTTTAGTCATCACCCGGACAGCGCTTTCTTGCGCCGCCAGCAAGTCTTGCTCCTCGAAACGCTCGAGTAGGCGGTCACGCCTTTCATCGTTCAGTTCCCTGTACGATCTCATCGCAGGCTGTATACCAAGCGGTTTCGTCAAGACGACAGCATCACCTACCTTCGCGCCATTTGGATACACGATTTCGTGAGGGTGGGCCACACCAAGGCATATCCCTCCGAAGACTGGCCAAGGGTTCTTTATCGTCTGTCCGCCGGTAACTTGCGATCCGATTCCTGCCATGAAGTCATTCATTCCCTTCAGTACTTCTGCGGCAATCTCCTCGGGGAGTTCAGCGGGGTACCCAAGAAAGGCCTGAAGAGAAATCACGTCGACAGCGCCCATTGCGTAGACATCGTTTGTCGCATTGCAGGCAACGATCTCACCTTGAGTATGAGGATCGTCATGAATCGGTGTGAATACATCCACGTTCTCGACGACAGCAATGTCATCGCTAAGGACACGAACAACTGCATCATGACCGATGTCCCCGGAGTATGACGCGCCTAGCGGCAGCAGACCCGCTAATTGTAGAAGTCGGGTCAGGTCTTGCTGACGGACCTTGCAGGATCATCCATGCTGAGTAACCATTGCAGTGAGACGCACTCTCGCCACTTGGGTACATCAACCTCCTGTTCATGTGTGGGCTAGCGGCCCCATACATCGGAGAGAGAACGTGCGTAATAAAGACGAGGGACGAGACGCGTTCACAATACTTATAGCACGACCGGAGAAGAATCAACCAGAAGGACGGAATGAGCCAGCTTGGAAGTAAAGAGAATCGCTGAGAACGTGTACGAAATCCCGAAGGGCACCAAGGATTGCATGAAAGTGCCTGTTAGAGTATACGCGTCGGGATCGCTCGTGAAGAAAATGCAGCAGGACGCCACTTTCGAGCAAGGAGTCAATGTTGCATGCCTTCCAGGCATCTACACTCACAGCATAGTCTTGCCAGACGGACACCAAGGGTATGGATTCCCCATCGGCGGAGTAGCTGCGACCGATTACGAACAAGGTGTGATATCACCGGGTGGAGTCGGCTACGACATCAACTGTGGCGTCCGTGTAGTCAGGACCAGTCTTGATGAAGCCGATGTCCGACCTAAGCTCAAAGACCTTATCGACCGCCTGTTCCTGGATGTCCCCACAGGCGTTGGGCGAACAGGCAAGATTGACCTGCAGGCTTTGGGAGGAGTTGACGGCGTACTAAACAACGGAGCCGCTTGGGCAGTCGAGCACGGTTTCGGCTGGGAGGAAGACCCAGAGTACACCGAAGCAGGAGGGCAACTACCATTTGCCGATGCTACCAAGGTCTCGGGAGAAGCCAAGGCCAGAGGACGAAACCAAGTCGGTACGTTGGGCTCAGGCAATCACTTTCTCGAGATCCAGCTCGTCGATGAAATCTATGACCAAGCGGCGGCTAAGGCGATGGGAATCACAAGAAAGGGCCAGGTCACTGTGATGATACACAGTGGCTCTCGCGGGCTGGGTCACCAAGTCTGTGATGACTACATCAAGTTGATGACCCAAGCCATGAGGAAATACAACATTCAAGTGCCCGATAGAGAACTCTGCAGTGCACCCACTACATCACCCGAGGGGCAGGCGTATTTGGGTGCAATGAGTGCTGCAGCAAACTTCGCCTGGGCAAACAGGCAGTGCATGATGCACTGGACCAGAGAGGTATTCGCAAAGGTGCTGCAAAGATCCAGTGAAGAACTGGACATGCATATGATATACGATGTCTGTCACAACATGGGCAAGGTAGAAGAACATACCATAGATGGCAAGAGGAGGAAGGTGTTGGTTCATCGGAAGGGCGCAACTCGTGCCTTCCCACCGGGTCATCCCGAGACTCCTGCAAAGTACAAGAATATGGGCCAGCCCGTTCTGATTCCGGGCACCATGGGTACTGCCTCTTACATTCTTGTGGGGAATCCGAAGAGCATGGAGCTGTCTTTTGGGTCAACTGCCCATGGAGCTGGCCGCTTCATGAGCCGGGTGAGAGCCACAAAGGAGTTCAGAGGCGGCGAGGTGCAGCGAGAACTTGCAGCCCGCGGTATAATTGTCAAATCGCCTCAAGCGATAGGCATTGCCGAAGAAGCGCCCGGAGCTTACAAGGACGTCGACGAAGTCGTTAGGGTCTCACATGAGATTGGAATAGCCACAAAAGCTGTCAGACTACGACCTATCGGAGTCATCAAGGGTTGAGGGCGTTGTCCCTTCGTCCTTTGGAAGCGCCATCAGCACAAGAGCGACTCCAAGAAGGATGACCACAAACCCAACAAGAGTCATCGCAGAAGGAATCTCTTGAAGAATCAAAGCGGCTAGCAATGTCGCCCCGACAGGCTCCCCAAGCACTGCAGAAGACACAACATATGCCGGGACCAGCGTCAAGAGGTAGTTGTTCACCGAATGACCCAGAGCTGTTGGGAAGACTGCAAGTGCAATGAACAGCGCTATCTCAGACGGAATGAGTACTATCACGTCTACACCTGTAGTCAAACACAGTGCAAGCGTTGTTAGGGCAGCAGAGAAGTAAACAACAGTAGTATACACAGAATTGGGGATTCCCCTTGCGTATTTTCTGCCGCCGATGAAGTAGACTGATAGGAAGAAGGCGCTAAGAAGAGCAAGGAGATCGCCTGCAAACGCCTCGGTCCCGCTCGATTCGATGTCGGCCAACGCAAGTACAGATGCACCTGTGAATGCTATGAGTACACCGGCCCATGCTCTTGCCCGAGGCGACTCTCGTAGTACTAGCGTTGACAGAACAGCTGTGAATATCGGCGATGAGTCCGTCAACACGACGCTGGCTGCAACGCTGGTCATCGAGAGAGAAACAAACCATGCAGAGAAATGCAGAGAAAGCATTATGCCTATGAATATCAGCCACGTCCACCTGCCCTTGAGAACAGGCTCCTTGAAGGCATGAAGATTCCCGCGGAACGCGCCGACTGATGCCATGATCATTGATCCGTATAACGTTCTCCAGAAGACTTTGACAAGTGGCGGCGATATACTGAGGCGTATTAGAATACTGGCACTCGACACCATCGAGACTGACAAGATGAGCAGCAGAATGACACGAAGATGATACCGTGCGTCAATAAGCTTGGGCTCGCCCATTTTCTTACACCGTGAACTTGCGAAGACACAGTATGCATCGAAGGCCTTCATCAGTGATTTCTGCAACTTGTGAAGAGCACGATGGACACTGCTGTACCATCAAGCTCTCAAGACTGCGTTCCAGCAGGAAGGTTCGAACATCGCTAACCGACTCGTACTCAAAGAGCGCTTTCCCGTCGGCCCCTTGCACCATGTAGGAGAGGTCCTTAGAGTCTTTTCGACAAAACATAAGGATTGGCTTGACCAACTCAATCGCGAGCATAATCTCCATGCCCACTCCAAGAGAAGGGCTCGAGACTTCTGCAACAACGAAGTCACACATCCTTACCGCGTTCGTGTCACGTCTGTAAGTCTCGGTAGGATTCACTTTCGGACTGAACTGCGGTGCAAAGACCGTAATGCCCAGCTCTTCTAATGTGTCAACGACGACCCGGTAGAAATCGTCTTTCCTGAGGCTGGCGTTTACAATGGGTCCTGAGAGATATGCTTCAACCATACGTATCACATTGCTGCCAGTTTGGATTATGCCCTATGCCTTGTTCGATTTGAGCTCGCTTATCGACGGAAGCGACCCATCGTCCGGTACCTCTTCGAAACTACCTGAACGTCCCAATGATAACTGTATCTTCCCTTGCCACTCCTTTGCCCAGCCGTTTGTGATCCTAATCACTTTCCCGGCAGAGACAGATCCGCTTTCGCCAAAGCCCCACAAGGAAAAGACTGCTGTGCCGGTTTCGTCCGCCACAAGTACCTCGGTAAGCTGAGTCTTGCGGCCAGTTCGCGTCGAGATTATCCGGGGCGGAGCTACAGACACGACCCTAACCAGAAGGTCGGAGACGTTCTTGTCGGCTTCCAAGTCTTTCAGCTTCAATACAGAACCCGTTGCTGAACATGTTCTAACATGCAATTGAGTCTTCCGTGTGGTGCAGGACATGCTGCTTGATGGCGCATACTGAGCGATACAGCTGTGCTGTCCTGCGAATCTCAAGTTGAGCAATGGCCATGCAGTCGATCCAAACTCTCGATAGAGGTGCACAACCGCGTTTGAGAAGAGCTAATCTTCTTCGTCGTCAAGCAACATCCTGGCTTGGCCAGACTCCGATTTCGTATCTGATTCTTGCTTTTCTATTATGGCACCAAGTTCACGGATTGTCTCTTCGTCCACGTCCATCGGGCTCTCAGACACCTTGCGGACTTCTGGAGAACTCGTTTCCTTGCTTGCGGAGGGACCTAAGACTTTGTCTAAATCGCGCATAGCTTTTGCGCCTACGGCGTGCACGCTTTCCTTCTCAGGTTCTGATGAGACAGTCTCATCGCACCGGATGGCGTCGACTGCTGCACCCAGATGTTCACGAGGAATACGATCTATCTCTGCGGCAACTATATCGTCTGCATCGAGGGCATCGGAAATCAGCTGTTTAGCAACTGTCGCCGACATCGTGTCGGAAGAACCGCTGATTCTCTCAGAGGCCGAGAACAAGTCCTCGCGTCGCTCTTCAGCATCCATGCTAACCATTGGCCCTGTTTCCTCTGCCAAGGATTCCGCGCCGCTGGTTGCGATGTCAAAGCCAGCCTCCGCTGCCTCGCCCTCTTCCCGAGGCGCCTGCTCTACAGATGCTGGGCTTGGAACATGCGCAGTCTCCGACGGCTCATCGAGGACCTCTACTACTTCATCGACTACCTCATATTCCTCTGAAGCCTCAACCACATTTCCCTGCTCGTCAATCAGGACTTCCTCTACGACTTCCTCCGGCGGCGCTTCTTCCGGCTCTTTGTGTTCGCGAGCAGCGGCCTTGCCCTTCACCGCACCCTTTACAGCTTGGTCACTGAATCTGAATAGCTCTGATGTGGGTACGTCAGGTAACGTTACACCGACGTACTGAGCAGCAGCCGTCAAGAGTATCTTGAGCATTTCATCTCTGCGCTCTCTGTCGATTGCCACCATAGGATATGTGGGAACGCCGAGAATCTTCTGAATGACTTCGGGCTTCATTGCATTAGGCTTGTCTTGTTTGTTCGCCAATGCAAAGACAGGTACCTTGGGCGCGTCGCGTCTGATTAGTTTCAGTATGTCCTTGCTGATAATCACGTTGCGCAAGGTAGAATCACACACCAAGAATATTACATCAGCGCCATGAAAGTAGAACTTCCACAGAGTCCGGAAACGCTCTTGACCGGCGAAGTCCCAGAGGACAAGAGAATAGCTGCCGAAGCGAATATTCTCGACCGTTTCAAGGTTCAGCGCAATCGTCGGCACGTATGATAGGGGAGGACTGTTGCCTAAGAGGAGTTGCAGAGTTGTGGTCTTTCCGACTCCGCCCTCTCCCACGAGGGCAATCTTGAGTCGAGTCGTAATCATGGGTTCAATGAGTGACGCGTACTGCTTCGCGACACCACGAACTCCGCTTGCTCTGATTTTCTTTCCTAGCTCCTTGGCTGCAGAGTCTAGTCTCTCGGAGATGACATGCTCATCTTCTCCCGTGTCACTGACAAAGATGAGCAGCATGTCAGATTCGACAGACCGGGCAAGGAATTTCTTGTCTCCAACAATAAGCGGAAGATCCATGAAACCCCCATGCTCTGCGAGAAGGTCCGCCCTCGTTGTGATGAACTCGTTGATTTCATCAGGAGTCACCGTAGTTGGCCAGTACTGAGATGAGGCGAGGATCTTTCGCCCATAGACAAGGAAAGTATTGTGAATCATTCAGTACACCAGCATTAGATTGTGCCGAAGCCGGCAGGTCAATCCTAGCATGTGCTTCTTGGGTTTGACATAAGTTAAAGCTTCACGTGATTTATGCCCGAAAATCGCGATTGGGTCTCGATGCTGTGGTGCTTTAATCTATCTAAGACCAGCTACTGCTTGGAGACATCAAGACAACATGAACAGAGAAATGTCGGTTCACCATGCGGCCGATTCATCTGCTTTTGAAGAGATTGCTGCAGTCTATAATGCAGCCAACGGCCTCGACAATCCAGACCATACGGACCTAGATGGCGACTATTTCAAACAGAGCTATTCTATCCCTGACGTCGATATCACGCGGGATGTAATGCTTGTACGAAACAAGATTGGACGGGCAGTGGCTTTCGGCGCGATCCTACCTGTCATGGGGCGGGCTTACCCAAGCTCGCTCTTGACGATGTATGTGCACCCTGCGTTCAGACAAGCAGGCATAGGAAGCCAGCTGCTAGGCAATCTTATTGCAGGTGCACAAGACAAGGGAGCTAGCAAGGTCACCTGTAATGTACCAAGCTTCAGGCCAGCTGCAATATCTTTCTTGGAGAAGCGAGGCTTCAGGCCCATACGGGAATGGGCCAAGCTTGTTCATACTGATATCGGCAATATTCATGGTCAGACGGGCTCGACCAAGTTGACCTATCGAACTATAGAAGACCGAGACGCCGGTAAATGGGCTTCTCTCCAGAACAGTCTGTTCAAGGGTTCGTTCAACTACAGAGAAGTCACCCCTGAAGACTACGTCAGGAAAACCCAGGCAGACACGTTTTGCAGGGACTTGGCCCTTTTCGGCCTATGCGAGGGGCATACAATAGCGTACTGCATCGGAACTCTGTTGGGTCCGATGGGCAGTCAGGTTGGTGAAAGGCGCTTGGTGATAGATGGCATCGGAGTGACCCCTCATTTTCGACGCCATGGCTTTGGCAGTTCGATACTCAATGAGATTCTGGTCCGCGCGGCTTCTATGGGCGTTAAGCGGTCGGAGCTGATTGTCGACACTGTTGACTTCCCTGCATCGATGATGTACAAGGCCGCCTGTTACCGGGAGCGGTACAAACGAATCTGGTACGAATGCAAGCTGACCTGAACTACGTGCATAGGGTTGGGCGGGAGCTCGCCGGGCCGAAGCCCGCATCGTGCGAACCTCCCGCTTCCGTTGAGCTCGATTGTCGCGTCGCACGGCAAAAACCGGTAATGCGCAAGTACTTGCAATGGCAAGGGGGACCAATTTAGAAACTCGGAGATTTGGGACCGTGTTGCGAATGCGAGTTCCTAGACGGGGGACCGTGCTCCTCGACATAAACCACTCATCGGAATTGACTCTGGCCGGAACCGGAATCAACCAAGAATCTTGGGCAGACTAGGCATATGAACCTATCTAGTCTTCGAAACGTAAAATGAAACAGCAATTCGCCATTAAGCGAAGCAGGGAGACTTAATGATCAGGTATGGCTTTCCAAACTCACGACGAGCTACTCCAGTATGGTAGCAATTGCGCAGCGGAGGTTCGTCATGCCGGAGTTCGGTTTCTTCGCAACCCTCCGTATAGACTCGACCAGACCGGGAGGCAGCCAGGATGCCCGCGTGTCAAAGAGTCGGCCGGGCATAGATATGGATCTGAAAAGAGATTTGGGCGCCGGTCCCAATCCCGGAACCGGCACCGGGCTTTAGACTAGCCAAAGTTTGGTTTGCCCTGGTTGCTCGCTGGATGAAGTTGGCTTCATTCAGGGATTTACCATGGCCCATCGGGTGGTACAACAGGACGTGTCTCAGTGTTCATTTTGGTTATTCACCGAGAATTACTCCAGCTATTCACCCACAATCTTCAGATTGACAGTCTTCTACGCGCGGTATCAATTAAGAAGACAAAGACTATCATTCATGGAGGCCATCAAGAAAGGGGATTAAATAGTGTGGAGAGAACGTGCCGGCAGACTGCAGACCCTGCTCTTCATCAGCCATCCAGTTGATAGACATGAGAGCGTCTGCTGGATCATTGTTCGATGGCAGATTAATTCCTTGACCGAACTGGGCGGTCTTGTCTAGGATTGTGTCCGTCACTACAGATCGGCCGTTTCCCCACTGTGTGAAAGACCCTCAGCGTGGGAAATTGTCTCGCAACAGCCGCAAGTGATGATGCACCATTTCGCGTGCTTTTGGATCGTCAGGCGTCTTTTCAAGATCAGCGATTAGAGATTGAAGGAAGTATTCGGGGAAGAACAACCGCACCCGAATGTCGTTGAGAAGAAACAGCCACTTGTCAAATTCGCCAGAGGACCCCTTTCTCCGTTTCTCGGAGACAATTCTGTACTTCTTCAGAGTCTGGACTGCTTCTTTCAGTTCCTTGGGGGGAATGCCCAGTGTGGCCTCTAGCTCGGACATGTTTGCTGGCCTACGCCTCAGCTCGTTCAGCATATCGTAGCAGTCAGGGTCTGCAAGAACTTGAGCGACGGCAACTGTATCGTCCGGTGTCTTCTGCCATTCTGTCAGAAATTCCAGCACCTCGCCCTTGTATTCTGCTGCGAGCTCGGGATCCACCATAGTACTTGCAGACTCCATAGCTTGGAGAGGTGGAGCACGGAAGACCTCAAGATCCTTTATCATAAAGACACAGGTTCTGCCTATTTCGTCTACCCAGTCGCTCTTGATGATACCTAGCTCCTCGAACGGCGCTAGTATTGAATCCACGCTTACGCTCGGAAGACCTGTGACCATCTTGAGCCATTCCTCAAGGTCCTCCTTGGATATTCCTCCCTTCCAGAGTTTCGGAAAAACAGCCCTTGAGACTTCGTCAGCAAACAGGCGGGCCAAGCGCGACTCGTCTGTCATGCCAGCAAGTCTGATTATTCTGCGGTAGGTGTTCTCGAGTTCTGTTTGGAACTCGGAATCTGTCATCGATACAACCGCATTGGTTAGCGGAGAAACAACAGACGTTATTGCTGCCTCGTACATCTTTGGATCTTCAGATGGTGTCAATAACAGTGACACACAGTATTGCTCCTCTTCACGGAGAATGCCTGTGTAGTATGATGCAACGCTATACTCCTCGCCGCCAATTCGAACACTAAGAGATGAGAAACCGGCTGTGGCATCACCCATAGCGTGCGACGTAAAGATACGCATGATTTCGGTGTTCAAGTCTTCTTTGTAGTAGTCAGCGAAATCATTGGGGACCTTTGCTTTCAACACGGCCCCTATCTTGCTGTCCCAGTCAATCAGAAGCATTGCTACGGGCATGATCTTCTACTCCGGTCCCTTGCTCGCCAGTGTGCGAGGAGCTTGTCTTTTTTATGGCTGCGTGGCGCCGCATTAAAAAAGCTTGTGACAAAACCGTCATATTGATTCCACTGCAAGCGTCGATTCTCGTTCCTGAGCCGCTGGCCAGCGAGTTCCTAACCCGTTTTCCGGCCCTTCCGTCCTAAGAACTCTAGTATTCTCCTGTGCACTTGGTCCGCGACTTGCTCTAATGTCTGAGTAGCATCAACGATTTCGAAAAGGCCAGCATCCTCATGTGCCATTTCCAAGTAGGCCTGACGCACCTTGACAAGCCGCTCAATCTTCTCGAATTGCTCGTTACTCTGGTACTCTCTACCTAGCACTCTTGCGAGACCTGTTTCTACTGGGACATCAAGTACGAAAACCAGATCAGGCTCTGGTGGGTGAATTCCCTCCCTATTCCTTCGAAGGATTTCCCTCCAGTGGATTCCAGTACTGGCGCTCTGGTATGCTCCATTGGCGAAGAAATATCGGTCCAACACAATTATCTTGCCTGCGTTGAGAGCGGGGCGAATGCGATTTCGGACGTGCCATTCTCTATCGCGAACGAAGAGCTCAAGTTCCTCGGCCGGGCTTAATCCGCCTCTCGGGGACCGATCCCTTATTTGACGCCCCCATTCACTCTCACTCGTGGGCTCATGAAGCTTGACAGCATCATACCCCTCTTCCGTCAGACGCGTGACAACCAGCTCAGCTACAGCAGTCTTACCAGAACCGTCGATGCCTTCTAGTACAAAGAGCAGGCCCTTGCGGCTTCTCCGATTCTTCATTTGGCTGACTGCCTTCGACGGGTGGTTAAGGCCTCCTCGTTTTCAATGTATGGGATGGTTTGACGATGTAATAGATCCAGGAGATGATTTCTGGATGAACGAACCTTTTCATCTCATGGCACCACGAGTCTTGAATTAGACGTGAGGGCAGTCCTCCACGAATCCTATGACTGGCCGGAAGGACTGATTTCGATGACAATGCTTAAATCAGAATAGGATAGGATATCCTATCCTAGGAACCGGAATGCGGATTGTCGCTCTGTATACATCATTGTTGCTTGTTCTCTTTGCTCAGTGCCTGTCGCCGGCCTCCGCTGTCGTGACACATATCCACGAGCATTCTCAGCAATCTTCAGGAATAACCATCAGTATCGATTTCGGCAATTATACGAACGCGAGTTACGCTGGTATCAACGCAGCCAATGTGCTGAATGCGACGCAGTCAATAGCGCAGGTAGAACTGAGCTGGTACGGCGATTTCGCATTTGTGATAGCAATTGACGGTGTCTCGAATGATCCCACCGCGGGACTGTGGTGGCAGTATTGGGTAAATGGACAACTGGGGCCTGTGGCCGCGAACAAGTATGAGCTTGAAGACAACGACTCTATTCAGTGGCGAAGAGATCTCTCTCATTTCAATGCAAACGAGGAAGGCCAGTTCAATTACTCCGTCTTGTTTGGGGCGAGTACACTAGGGGTGCTTACTCTGGTGTTCTTGGGTATACTCTATAGGAGAAAAATGAGAGGCCAGTGAGAAAATGAAGGAGAAATGTCTGTTAGCAGCATTCATCTTGGCAACTATCATTCATGGCGGAGGGACGTTCATCAGTAATGACTACGGCGCCATACTCATCCCAAACATATGGGGAAATACAGAGATCACCTGGAGAGTTGCTGATTGTCCCAGTGCTCCCTTCAGCCTGTACTGGTCTGGCAATGGTTACTGGCTTGCTCAGCCTGACAGCAGGATGACATTGACTGTTCTTGCAGTGGGGCAAGACATTGAAGGCATCATAACGCTGGGCAACCGGACTTGGCGCGCCAATGATACAGATCTTGCAAAGGACTTGGCCCTTGGGGTATGGGGTCTAACGGCATGGCTTCCAGGACTAATAGTCAAGACAGGAGAAGGAGACCTCAATGACCTGAATGAAACGGCTTTCGAGTCAGCCCAAAGACTGGCGGGAAACTACCTGAATGGTACGATGTCGTCCCACCGCGGTGTTGTAGAAGTAAGCGGAGTTGCCTACAACTGCTTGGTCTTCGACTATGAACAGGACGAGACTTCCTACGGCGAACCCCAGAGGACGTATCTAGCCTATGACACTGGAACAGGCCTGCTCGTGAGAGGAAACACCACTTACTCGTTCGGTACCCCCTACAGGCTCTCGATTGAATTGTCGTCGGTTTATACCCCCGCTTCGGTCATACTCACGGTCACAGTCGTGTTCTCAGTAGGGGTGGTCATCGTTCTTCTGGTATGTGTCATCAAGCGGAGATGAATCAAAAGATGATGGAGAACCAGACCGTCCACGAACGTGAAGGCCAGGAAATTAGGCGAAGTCAGTGGGTAGCCCTGACAGGAATCATGAGTGGTCTTGCTCTCCTTGGCAACTATGCATTGGTGGGCGTGCCAAACGTGGAAATGGGCTCAAGCATTCTCTTCGTCACCGCCTATGTATTTGGATTTCATATGGCGATTTGGTGTACTCTGATCATGTCGATAATCTTCGGCATGTTCAATCCGTGGGGCGCTCTCTTGCCCCAGATATATCTCTGTCAACTTGCAGGATGGTTTGTAGTAGTTGCGGCCGGAGCAATCGAAGGCAGGAACCGCGGGACGGCGCCAACTAGCCAGACCAGCCCGATAGAATTCGGGGTCTTGGGTGCCGTCACAACATTGTTCTTTGATCTCATTACTAACCTAGGATTCTCATGGGCATTCGACCTTCCGTACTTCGGCGTGGTCGCTTATGGACTCCCTTACATGATGGTGCACGTTACCTCGAACTTCTTCATCTTCCTTGTCGTTGTGCCGGTGATTAGTCGCCTAATCGATAGGTCATTCGGGGCGGCAATTTGGCGTAATGTCATTGAACATCCTGTTTCACTGGGTGAAGAATAAAAGAGAACTATAGTCTAGACACTGGAGAGTATGTTGGATTGAGCTGGAAAAAAGAACTCATTCGGCTTGCTGAACCCGCTGATGGGCGCGTCCCGCACGCCTTCAAGGCGCACCACGCAGCTGTTGCAGTGATCATGATTGGCAGACAGCAGCCTTTGGGCCGCTACGAACTGTGTGATAACCTGTCAATCGGTGAAGGCAGCGCAAGGACTCTTCTCAAGAGGCTGACAGTAGCTGAATACACAACCGCGGATGGGAAGCAAGGTCAGAAGCTAACGCGCAAAGGACTCGCGCTCTTCGACCAGATTACACGAGACATTCCTTTGGGCTTGTTTCTAGATGTTCCGAGACTCGTCATGTATGACTATGCATACGCGAATATCGTGAAGGACAGAGCACAGAACGTAAGCGACGGGATCAGACAAAGAGATGAGGCAATCATCCAAGGAGGCTATGGCAAAGCAGGTGCCACGACCCTCAAGTACAGAGAAGGCGTGTTGACAATGCCTCCGGGCAACTTCGACATACTCTCCGAGTATGGAGATGAGGTTGCGCTAGTGATAGATAGCGTGAAGCCCGAAGATGGCGATGCAATCGTCATCGGATCAGCCGTAGACTCCAACCTAGCCAGAGAAGTCTCGATGGCAGCCGTCATTACCCTCTTCGAAGTGGAATAGCCATGCAGACAGACGTGTTCGGAAATGTTCCACAGGTTATCGTGGACGTCCATGAAACAACAGGCAAGGGCATGAATGCTACTAAGCACCTGATGTCAATGCTACAGAAGGAAGGCATACTCTATGCTGTTCAGGAGATACCAATTGGTGATGTGCTCGGATCAGATGGCATCGCGATAGAGAGGAAGACAGTAAGTGACTTAGTAAACACTCTCAGAGGCGGCAATCTTGGAGTTCCTCGTCTCAACAGACAGCTTGACGGACTCATGAAGTACGAGAGACCTCACCTGCTGGTTGAGGACATACTCGCAATCAGAAGAGACCCTGTGAAAGGCTGCATCTATATTCCATTCAAGACCAGACAGACAAAGGGCAAACCCTACGTGGTAACAATGGAGAGAGTGAGCTACATCCATCCCAAGGCATTGGACGCCCTGCTTGAGAGCATCAGTGAAAGAGGTATACACTTGCTGGAGGGCTTCAACTCGCTGCATTCAGCTGGACTTCTTTACGGACTATTGATGGCAAAGGAAGAAACACATGACGAGCAGACAAGCAGGCTTCCAGTGATTCGGACACGGAAAGGTCTGGAGACCCTCAGCAACGAACAAGAGTTCTTTGTCGCCGGCCTCCCGGGAATAAACGTCGTGCGGGCAAGAAGCCTCCTCAAGCATTTTCGCTCACCAATCGAGGTCATCAGTAGGACGGACGAGTGGATTGCGGTCTCGGGCATAGGACCAAAGACAATGGCATCAGCTCGAAAGGTCCTATTCTCAGACTACTCAGATGCATCCCCAGAAGACAAGGTAGTAGAGTCCGAAGCCAAGAGAAACGATACGGCAGAGTTGTCCTAGCTCGATAGTTTTAAAAGATGAGACTATTCTATGGCTAAAGAATACTTCCGTAGAGATGACCATAATGGGTGAGATTCGTGTCGCACTAGCTGGGCTGGGCAACTGCGCATCAGCACTTATCCAAGGAGTGCACTACTATCGCAACGCAAGAGCCGATGAGGATGTTCCAGGTCTCATGCATGTTGATTTCGGGGGATATTTCCCTAGAGACCTGAAGTTCGTTGCGGCATTCGAAGTCAACAGGAACAAGATAGGGCATGACATTGCTGAGGCAATGTGGGTGAAGCCTAACTGTGCCCCGATCTTCGCCCCTGATGTTCCAAGGACGGGGGTTGAGGTTATGCCGGGTCCCATTTTGGATGGCGTGGCACCCCATATGAGGGATTCGTTCTTCACTTACGACGAGAGCGAAATCCAGCCGGTGGATGTGACTGAAGAACTAAGAAAGGCAAAGGCTGATCTCCTCATCAACTACCTTCCAGTCGGAAGCGAGGCAGGTGCACGAATGTACGCGCAAGCCGCGTTGGATGCTGGAATAGGGTTCATCAATGCGATGCCCGAGTTCATTGTGTCAGATCCGAATAGCCCTCATGAGAAGGAGTTTCTGAGAAAGGGACTCCCTTGTGCTGGGGACGACGTGAAGAGCCAGCTTGGAGCCACCATTCTCCATCGTGTGCTTACACAGCTTTTTGACCAGAGAGGACTGGTTGTACTGAACACATACCAGTTGAACATAGGCGGAGATACGGACTTCGAGAATATGCAAGTCGAAGCCAGATTGAAGTCAAAAAGGATTAGCAAAACTGCAGCTGTGACAAGTTGCGTCGACTATGAGCTGCCGACCAAGATTGGACCAAGCGACTATGTTCCATTCCTAGAAAACAACAAGGTCTGCTATATCACAATGAGAGCGAAGTCCTTCGGTGACCAGCAAATAGACCTCTTTCTGAAGCTCTCAGTCCAGGACTCGACAAACAGTGCTGGCGTTATTATCGATGTAGCAAGGGCAGTCAAGATAGCCTTGGACAGGGGAATCGGAGGAGAACTCTCAAGCATAAGTTCCTACAGCTTCAAGCACCCTCGCTACCAGATAGATGACTTCGAAGGACGCAAGCGCGTGGATCAATTCATCGAAGGCAAGAGAGAACGTTAGGGACCAGTTGAGCAGCATCTCATTGACACGGACTTCACAACGACTTCGTCTACGTCATGCTTAGCAAGTAGGGGCACATGCAGAAGAAACAACATGCGTACTAGGAAATGCTTGACCTCGCTAGGAGCGTAAATGCTTCTTCTACGTTTTGTCCGTTAAGTGCACTCGTTTCCAGATAACCAACAAGACCGTGCTCTTGGACGAATGCTTTTCCCATCTCAGGAGTAATGACGCGCTCGTTCGCCAAGTCAACCTTGTTTGCAAGGAGTATAATCGGTATTCGCTGTCCGAGCGCGTTGTCAGTCTCTTCAATCCATTTGGGCAACTCAGCCCAAGTGTTCCTTCGAGTCGTATCGTAAACCAATAGCGCTCCTTTGGATCCTTTGTAGTAACTACTGCGAATGAAATCGAAACGCTCTTGACCCGCCAAATCCCAAACAAGGAGCTTTACAATCACGCTGTGCCCGTTGAAATTCTCCACAGTGACTGTCTTGACTGCAAACTGGGACCCTATGGTTACAATGTACTGCTCCGAGAACTTCTGAGTGAGAAAGCGATTGACGAGTGCGGTCTTCCCACTTCCGCCCGCGCCAATCATAACGACTTTCCTCATGAAGTCGAAGTTCGTAGACACTGACACCATCGTCTTCGCTTGTGACGTAACGGTCCCTGCTTTCTTGCCTTTGCCTGGTCCCCTATGCTTGTTCTCCGGGCAATACGGGGACCACGAAGAGATTCCATCCTACGCTATTTAGACTTTCTAGGATGGGACCTCAGCTTTTCTTCAATCTGCCAGTCCCGAGGATGTGTGGATTTGACTGTCCATTCAATGAACAAAGCATGGTCCGGTGCCCAGTCTTCGACATCAGAAGGTGTTATATTCGACTTAGCTGGCGGGTAGCGCTAGCCGGGAGGAAACGAAATTGCAGCTCGTCACCGTCAAAATGAGCGACATATACGTGAGCGCACTCGATAAGCTCGTCGAACGCGGGATGTACCCATCACGGAGTGAAGCGATTAGAGTCGCGATAAGAGACCTGCTCATGAAGGAACTCTGGATTGATGGTGTGCCCGTCTCAAAGCAATCTGATGCAAGAGCCGAAGGATAGCCAATGCGCAGATCGGACAAATCGTAAGACGAACGATTCCGCGATAAGGACATATATTCTTACAGACCGGAGAGTCCGTGTCTAGATACGCGGAAGACACTTTAAGGATTCAAACGTGCATCAGCCAACCATCCGATAGTCCGTAGGAGCAAGAGAAGCTTGAACCTTAGGATCTTCTTCAAGAGTATGAGATTCGCGTTTCGGTCACGCCGACGCATATTTGCGTTCATCATAATATACGCCGTACTGTACATAATGGTTGGCAAGGGCCTGGAGGCACCGGGTCCGGATTGGTGGCTCTGGCCTATAGTGGCCTTCTCGGTGGCAACGGTGTACGCAATTCTGATTAGTCAGTTTAGAAGAAGAGACATTGCAATCCTGAAATGCGTCTCTTGGAGCAATCCGGACGTCATGTTGCTCCTTATTGGCGAGGTCGTGGTTGTCTCGATCTCTGCATTCCTTGTCGTGTTCCAGCTGACTGTTGAGGTCCTAGGCGTGACACAGTATTTCGTCGGTACCACGAGCACGCCGCTGGTCACATGGCTTACGAATTACATAACAATCAGCGCCGGACCCATGTTCATCACCCTGTTCCTCATAGTAGTTCTTCAGATACCTGGACTAATACTAGCGCAATTCAGAGCAAACCACATTCCGCCAATGATGGCGATAAGGGAGGAATAGAGATGGCGAACCCAATAATCCAAGTTCAGGGTGTCAACAAAGAGTACGGCAGGGGAAAGAAGACAGTCGCCGCACTGAAAGACATCAACATAGAGATAATGCCCGGAGAGTTCGTCGCCGTAGTGGGCCCATCCGGTTGCGGCAAGTCGACGCTTCTTCATGTCATGGCAGGACTTGAAGCACCGACCTCTGGAAGGATACTCCTCGACGGAGTCGATGTGACACTCATCAGTGAGCGAGACATGCCTAAAGTACGAGCCCAGAAGATTGGTTTTGTCTTTCAGGCGTTCTTGCTCATAGAAGACCTAACCGCATTCGAGAATATCGAGGCAGTGCTCTGGCCCAGTCTTGAGCTAAAGAAGGAAAAGGAGGAAGCGATGGCGCTCGAGGTCCTACGTGAGGTCGACATGCTTGAAAGGAAGGACCATTTCCCAAGGCAGATGAGCGGTGGAGAACAACAGAGAGTCGCCATAGCAAGGGCGCTCGTGAACAATCCTCCAATCCTCTTCTGCGACGAACCTACAGGCAACCTCGACTCCAAGACAGGCGAGACTGTCATGAAGATCATCGCAAGCCTGAACAAGGATAGGAAAATGACAGTCGTGCTTGTGACTCACAATGAGGAACTAGTGAAGTATGCCAAACGCATTCTGCGAATGAAAGACGGAGCCATCGTCGGGGAAAGTAAGAGCCGTCAGGAATGACCAGCCGCGGTCGCGGGCGACCTCGAGCTGCCTAGTTCCCCGGGATGAAGCAGATGACCCGGCTGTTCCCGGAGATTGAGCGGAAATGCCCAGCAAAGAATGCCAAGAGTCCGAAAGCTTGGCTGAGGCAATGGCCGAGAATGGGTTGAACGAAGAGGCCATGTACGGATTCCTACAGGCGGCCGAATGCTGGAGCAGATGGGAATCATTCTCCAAGACCGCGATGTGCTATGAAAGGGCATATGAACATGGCATGTTGTGCCATCAATACAAGGCGGCAGCCGAAACCATAATGAAAGCGGCTTGGGCATGGGCAAGACAGGGTGAACATGACAAGTACGGACTTGACTGCCAAATCGCATCCGATGCATACATGGCAGCAGCCGATGAAGAAAAGGACCCACTGCCTCTCGTGGACGCCGCGTTCTCCTCCATCCTCGGAGGAAATCTCGACATGGCTAGGAAACTTATCCATGGAGCATTAGAGACAACCAGAGGAAAGGGAAAGGAGCTTGTTGATCTCGCACTAATGCTTAGCGAGTATGACTTTGGCAAAGCAGACACCTACATTGAGTCTGTACTTGCAGGTCTCCTAGAGCAGGACGAGCTCAGCAAGGTCAAAAGAGACTTCTTCCTCATCCTATCGGAGTTCGTGCGTGCATCACTCGAGTCGGAGGCGGCAATCACCATCGCCAGTCTAGCAGTGAGCACTGGACTAGATCAAACCAGACTGAGAGAATTAGTCAAGAAGGGCATAGATGAGGGGCTTATACCCGCTTCATTTGATGAGGAAACGGAGGAAGTCGTCATAGACGCAAGCAGGTATGACCCAGAAAGCTTGACGCTCAGGAAAGGACCCATACTTAGCAGAGACCTCAAGGACCCAGGAGCATGGGACGCCGACCTAGATGAGTAATGCTGCCCGTGGGTCAGGCTTACCTATTGTTGAAGACCGCCTAGCTGGGCCGGACTAATTGACGGGAAACGTTTTTAGTCCGATTGTTGTTTGATGCCGTTGACTCGGCTCTGTGGACTACTGGTGGTATCAATGACTGACGGGCTCAAGTGGCTGCAATGCCCAATCTGCAAAGAGACAGTCTATTGGAAGGTTCCGGAGAAGGTCCTAAAGAATGTCAAGCGATTCCCGACCCCCGTCATCATAAAACATGAGGACCATTACGTTGTCTGTTATGTCGACAGTCATTACCAAGTCGCGGATACTGAGATTGCTTCGGCATTCATTGAAGCCAAAGCAAAAGAGTAAGCTCTATGCATCACGCTTCCGAGAGGACGTAGGTTGCCGTTCAGCTACTAATCACGAGTGTGAAAATCAAGGTCGTTGTCGAGAGCCCATTCAAGAACTCTTGAGGCCTGAGCGCTAGCCATTCCCCAACTCCTCAAGTTAGAGACCAGATTCCGAATGCCCAAGACCCAATCACCCAATACGCTCTCAATCCTGCTTCTGATGCCCAAGTCTTTGGTCGACTTGAGGATGGGTGTGAGCTTCGTAACAAGAGTCTGCGAGAGAACGAGGATTGTTTCAAGCCGCGCAAGCCACTCCTCACGAGGAAGACCAGCGAGAGTCTGGGCCACAGCCAAGTGATAGTCATATTGTGAAGTGTAATAACGGAGACGCCAGCTCAAGACCTCCACTAACAGCGTCTTCTGAGCAGCACTTGCCGATGTCTTGATTAATAGTGCCAGGAATCGCTCACACATGTCATCGGCTGACTGACTGGCATCATAGTAGTGGGCCATCGCCTGCTGGTACTCCCCACTATAGAGTGACAGGTCAGCCTCCTTGGTCGATCTCTGGTACCTTTCAAGAATCGACCTTGTGGACTCACCCTCGCTTTCGGAAACCAAAGGTTCTTCGTCGCCAGTCACGCTTTCACCATTTGTCATATTGTCGACCAATTACGTTCAAACCTGTGATGAGAGTGGCTTTTTGAAGTGTGAAAGACTCTTGAACATTGCTCGGCTCGCCCACAATCAGGAACAAGCGTCCAGATGGGAAATGCCCGCGCCCTAGTCGATAGGAGGACGGTTCTGCTCCTTATACTCATCGTCTGATTCGGTCCAATGCACGAACTGCTCGCTGGGCGGAAGATCTGAGTAGAGTTCCTTTCTATGTGCTTCCAAGCAGTTTGTATCTGTTCCCGCCAGCTCAGCCATTGTCATCACCCGGTTGCCAGCTTGTGCTGCTGCCTCTTTCACAGGGGCAATCCACGTCTCCCAGTCGGGGGATCGTATCAGATGGTGATCAATTGCCAAGACCGGAACCGTGGAAGCCAATCTGACAAGAGAGTAGAGAGCGGTCTGACGATGCGATTCTCGGAATTGACCCAAGTATATGGGCGGCCCACCTACTATAGCTACATCTGGTGTCAAAGACAGGCAATAAGACAGTGAGTCGCGGTCCACGGGACCTTGCACATCCGGGACGAAGAGCAACCGTTTGCCTTGGCAGGAAACGGCAGTTGCGAGAACGAAACCCAGTTCTGAGGCATTCGGTCCGTGCGGCAAAGGAGGAGAGTAGTTGACTGTCGTGGTCCCAAAGGTATAGCTTTGACCGTCAGCCCATCTGATATCTTTAGTGACCTCCCTTATGTCTCGTTCAAAATAGAAACCCCGACGTCTTTGGGACGCATTGATATTCTCGCGATTGTCCTTTGCCAGTACCATCTTGCCCTCGAACATGCGTTGCAGTTCCTCGTGTGAGCTGAAATTGTACCGGTAGTTGGTGAAGCCTGGCCGGACATGATCATAGTGGTAATGACTGATGGAAATGGCATCAGCACTTCTCGCTGCAACAAAGATGGTCTGAAGCGATTGCTCAAGTTGCCTGTACTCCTGAGGATGCGGCTCGAGACCATACCTTGCAGACAATGCCGCTGATGGATCGAGGATTATGGTCAAGTCTGGGGTCGTCACTTTCGTGCACATCGATCTCAGTCCCATGCTCTCGGCTGCAAGTGGCTCTACCTCAATATCGCCGACAATCACGTTTCAGACTTCCTGTAGTAGCTCAGCCTATACCCATTCTCTTGAACCATCTCAACCTCATAGACTCCAGCCGATGAGCATTGGACCTCAAAACATTCGAACATCCGGCGGTCCGAAGGCAGAAACCTATAACGCTCTGATTCGATATCATCTTTCCCAAACAGCGAAAGATCGCCTTCCCGATGGTGGGGCTGATATTCGTCAATCCTAGCTCGACTCACGAAAATAAGGAAATGCGACAACAGCTCACCAGTCGGTCCGACCAGACGCTCCGAAATCGTGCCTTTGAAAGTGTAGTCCATCACTTCCGGAGCGCCGGTCTCCTCCATAACCTCTCGTACAGCAGCGGCCCGTATATGCTCCCCTGAATGCACCTTGCCCCCAACAAGACCCCATAAACCGGCGTACGGCTCTTTCTGTCGCCTAATGAAGAGATATCGATTGTCACATTCAAGGATCGTGATTGCTATGGGCAGTATCTGAGTCACTTCACGCCACTCCCAGAGAGGTTCCTTCGAGTATAGTAATGATTGGAAGAGGCTGAGGAGCTCTCTTTAAAGATGTGGACCTTCGAGAGCATGCTCTTTGTACGGTCACACGTATGTCGTAGACTTTGGAGGCGAAGGTTCTTAGCGCGACCGCTCCTTTCGCTGACTGGGTTAGAGCCTTGGATGAGCTCCTGAGTCCCGTTCTACGACAGAAAATCCTTGCGCGAATAGTGCCCACTCGCGAGGAGATTGGTAGACAGAACCAGGTCACCAGTAGTCTGGTCGAAGCGCTTGGTCGGCGCGCCAAGGCTATGGGCCTACAGTATTCTTTTATTGAGCCTCAAGGTTCTACGGGAAGAAAACAGACCCAGCTGCGTGGGGCAGCAGACATTGACCTGTTCGTTGGTTTAAGGCCCGGTGACTATTCGGACATACTTGCACTGCAAACGAAAGAAAGACATCAGTCCTTGGACGACCTCTTGAACCGGCTCGTCGAGACTTGGTTCACCCCAGCCGCGAAAGATCTTCGTGCAACTAATGTGCGCAAGACATACTCACAGCATCCGTTCCTGTCACTTGTCATGAAGGGACTCGATGTTGACATCATAGGGTGCTTCGATATCCCCGCAAATGAGCTGGCCAACACTGGACCCGTAACCGCTGTCGACAGAACTGTCCATCACACGCGATACATTGTCGCAAACTTGAACGATAGAATGCGCGAGGACGTCAGGATTCTGAAATCCTTTGTGAGAACAAGCCATGCCTATGGGGATATTGCGGCGCTTGGCAAGATGGGCTTCACGGGTTATTCCCTCGAGCTGGCCGTCATCATGACTGGCGGACTGGATTCAGCGATTGCAGCCATCAGAGACCTCAATGAAGCACCCCTTGATCCAATGCAAAGATCCATTGACACGCTTCATGCAATAGCTCAGTTCAAAGACGATTATGTTTTCATCATTGATCCGACCGACATGCGAAGGAACGTTGCCTCCAGTTTCACGCGACGTTCTTGCTTGTGGCTGTCACGACGTATCAACGAGCTAATTGAGAAAGCCCAAGGCGGCAAACGCGATTTGATGGAGTTCTTCATCGAAAGACCGATCCCTGTGGAGCCACTGCCCGAGCGGGCAGCGTCACATGCTCTTGCTTTTGAGTTCGTGTCTGATGAGAGTGTACACTACACGGTTCTGAGAGACAAGCTCTACAGAATCGCTGCGAAAATCGAATCGGAACTTGAGAGAGAGAAGAACGGTGAGAGACGGTTTGGAAAGGTGCTTACGGAAGTGTATTTTGAGGGAACCAGGTTTTCGCTCGGCATCCTTGTAGAAAGACCCGAGATACCTGCGATGTATCCAAGGAGAGGACCATCCACGAGCCTAGATGGGCCCTGCGTTGAATTCAGGAATGCGCATCCCGATGCATACGAGAAAGATGGCCACCTGTGGGTTGATGAACAAAGACAGTGGACCTCGGCGTCTGACCTTTCACGGGCAATTATAGAAGAGCACAGAGTGCGCGGACTTGAACCCTCAAGTAGTCTCACCGATGTCTCAAGAAGGGTTCTGTACATCCTCTCCACGTACGTCATGCCACTGGAGACGGAGTTCTCTCTTGAGAACGAAGAAGAGTTTAAGCGGGCCAATGCCAAACCAAGTCAATGAATAACCATGCGTGGAGACAGCATAGCCTTCATTTCCCATCCGGACTCAAACACTCATCTGGCCCCTTTTCCTAGACCCAATATCGAATCATTCGAAAGCCCGTTAAGAACGCAGATGGCTGAATCGTATCTAAGAAACAGAGGAATCCTAGAGACCCTGCTTTGCATCAGGTCTCCGCGTGCCAAAGAGAGAGCTGCGCTTCTTGTCCATAGCCCGTACCTAGTCGACTCTATCAAGCTGATGACAGAGATCGGAACGGGTCAACTCGGCGAGAGCGCTTACGCCAGCCCGGAGCTGTTCAGGACGGCACTATTAGCCGTTGGCGGTGCTATGCGCTCAGCGGAGCTTGTGGCCAAAGGAAAGGCCCTCCATGCGTTCTCACTAATGAGACCTCCCGGACACCATGCATCGACATCAACTCCGTCAGGCCTGTGCTTCTTCAACAACGTAGCCATCGCGGTTCGCCATGCAACGAAACACCTCGGAGTAGCAAAGGTCACCATACTCGACTTTGATGACCACTTCGGAAACGGTACTGCTGAGATATTCTATTCGGATCCAAATGTGCAGATCGTCTCGATACATGAATACGATTACGAAAGCTTCGGCTTGGGTCACTACATGGAAGTGGGTCATGGGGAAGCAATAGGCACCAAGATCAACATCCCCTTGGTGGACATGACGCCTGATTCATCCTACATCTCAGCGATTGACAGAGTGGTAGTCCCCGCCATTGAGAGATTCAGCCCCCAGATTCTTGCTGTGTCAGCTGGATATGACTCACACTATGCCGATCCCGTTGGCAATATGGACGTGACCTCAAAGGTGTACTGGTACTTGGGGAGTACTGTGACGAAACTTGTCGAGAGACTCAATTGTGCAGGGTCATTCTGGGTACTTGAGGGAGGATACAATCCGATGATGATTGGTCCTTGCATAGAAGCGAGCCTAGCGGGCATGGCGAAACATCCTTTGCCCAAGCTAGATGACCAAATCGAGAGAGAGACAAATGAATCTGTCATTGAAACGAATGAGAGCATCATAGAGCAGGTATTGGAGACCTTAGATGCATATTCCTAGTGGAGTGCGACGACGTCGGACTCCTATGTCCAGTAGCATCAGTGCAGTAGGCACAAGGTTTTAAGGACCCTCGAGGAGGCGGGGCCAGAATCCACTTGTTGGTGGGGCAAGACTTTGGCAAAGAAAAGAAAGTCTGGTGGTCGACATCAGGGCGGTCACGGTGCGTCACACAATGTACAGTGTTCTAGGTGCGGACGCCTTGTGCCAGCCGATAAGGCCAAGAAGTTCACCAAGCGTGTCTCCTCTGTGGACCCACAGCTAGCACGAGAGCTTAGACAGCAGGGCAGCTACATAGAAACGAGACGTCTGACGAGCTACTACTGCATCAGTTGTGCAATTCACTCGGGCAAACTCCAGATCAGGCAGCATGTAGACAGGAAAGACGAGTCCAAGCGTTAAGATTGTCATCGAGATGTTAGCTTCCGGGACACCCGCCATTTCGGAAATGTCAAGCTCAACATGATAGTTGGTAGGCCGAATGACAAAGCCATCTCAGCTGTTGAAGTTCATTCAGATTCTGCCTCACGCTCCAACGAAAGATGATTTCCTCATGAAAGACTTGCCAAGTTCAGGAAAGAGGATAGATATTCTGTGCCGCGACCTCAGTGCTTGTTTCGATTGGGCACCGGATTCATGGCCAAGACCTCATCTAGAGCTAAGTGCGATTCTCCAAGATTCGGTCACACTCACTTTCAGCGAACCCGGCCCATTGTTGCCTCTAGGTGAGGTGAGATGGGCCCAAGTAATCAAGGATTCTCTTGCAGGTAGGCCGCCTGGCTTCGTGAAGGTCAGACAATCCGGCCTAGAGCAGGCCATCAAGGTCAGCAGGGCCACCGCCGATTCCTCAGTCTGGCTTTTGGAAGCTGACGGCAAACCCTTCTCGGAGGTCTCAGACCTGTGCAGGAATGCTGAGAACAGTTTTATTCTCGGAGACCATCAAGGCTTTGACACGAAGACGCTTCAAATAGCTGACCAGTACGGGATACCTCATGTTTCATTCGGAAAGACCAGTTACTTGGGCAGCCATTGCGTGGCAGCCGTCATATCAGAATACGAGAGGATGAATGATTAATGCCGCGAGTATCGGACCCCGAGCCATCGGCTCAACCTAAGGCAGTCACTAGACTCGTAAACAAACTCACTAAGGAGATGCTATGGATCTACATTCTCCGTTTGCTGCAAGAACGGCCACACTACGGGTATGAGATTAAGGAACTGGTGACAGAGAGGTTCAGGTTTTCTCCAGCGACAGTCAGCGGGTACGCGATTATCTATCGCTTGGTAAAGGACGGCCTTATTCAAGAAATGGAAGAAAGCGGTTCTCCTAGAAAGTACTATGGTATAACTGACAAGGGCCGGAAAGCCATGGTGACCGCGAAAGGTTTCCTCGATGAGACCATTGAAACGGTATTCGACAAGACTAGCACGTAAGTCTTGACCATCTGGCTGTTACGTGCTTGCCTGTGCTTCCCGTTCGGACGCACCTATGATTTTGCGAGCATATGCAAGCCGTTGCACGACGGTCACATGGGACAATACAGCAACTATCACCATGCAAAGCGCCAGTATGTTTGTGATGCCTAACGCAAAGAAGAGATCTGAGACCGGAGCAGGCGCCGCGCCGAGAATATCAAGCCACACGTTCGTCTGAGGTATCGCAAGCAACAGAATGCCAGCAATCATCAAAATCAGCTTCTCTTGGCGTTCTGCTATCCCTACCGCACAGCTCTTCATTCCACCTACTGACTCGGCCTTCGCTCGTGTGAAGCTTGCCATAACCATGCCAAAAAGAGCAAGAACTCCCCAGAACCAAGGAACGAATGTATCTCCGACAGCAACCGGCCACCAAGGAATAGAGACATGAGCGGTAGGGCCCATCACCAGTCCCATGATAAACAGGAATTCGGCATATCGATCAAGCGTGTGATCGAAGGTCGCCCCGAACTTGGACGCCATGTTCGCGGCTCTTGCCACCGCGCCATCAAGCATGTCCATGAACACTGCAAGCAACATTATCGCTAAACCAAGAAGCAGTTCGCCTATGTAGAAATAATACGCACTGAAAAAAGCAACAAGGAGTGACAGGGCAGTTATGCGGTTAGGAGTGACGCCCGTTCTCGCAAGTGCCTTGCCGAAAGGCATCATGGCCCTCTGATAATGTTCTCGAAGTCTGCCCAGCATTAACAACACACACCTAGAACCAGAATCCAGCCGGTGCCCGAGTTGGTGGACTAATAAACGTGTTGAGGCATGAATCCCGGAAGCACCCTTTGCTCAAAGGACGCTCTCAATACGGTGCACTACCCAGTCCTTGCCAAGCATATTGATGAAGGACCCAAGCCGAGGACCATACTTCTGAGAGACAAGAACTCGATACAGGACAACGAACGCCTGTTTCTCGGACAAACCCGAGTCTCTCGCTGTCTGGAAGACCGCAGCCTGAATCTCATCATCGCTGATTGACAGAGGGCTTAAAACCCGGACCATCCCTGACAAGAAGCTTCGGTCTGATGCTGTCAGCGAGGTACGCACTTCAATAGGAACCTCAGGTGTCACTCGAATCCTGTCTGTCGCCGAGCCAAATTGCTCAACCCAGTTTCTTGCCTGTTCTAGACGAATAGTCATTAGCGATTGAGCACCCTTGGGTATTCTCTTGATACTGTGCTGTTTCTTTATGGCATCCTCACAACGCTCGATCACGGTTTCGCGTCCGAGGATATCTTGCAGCTGAGACATCAGGACGGCGTATTTGAATGGAAGCTTCGGAATGTAAGTGGCTCTAGCTCCGTTCGGCTCGCTCAATGGGTAGAGCAGTTCGATCAGCTCCCTCTTTGTGTCAGCTCCATCGTCAAGTCGATAGTAGAGCCGCTCAAACCTCTCGTATTCGTCACACATGTCAGGGATTCGTTCAGGCCGTACATTGATTGTCCTCTGCAGGTCTGTCTTTAGCATGAGAAACCTGTAGAGCTGCGGAGGGGCGACTGATAGCCAAGTCTTGGGCCTGAAAACAACACCCTTGGAAGTTGTCATGTCGTGGCCACCTATCTGTACCCACTCGTACGGCACCTTCACCGGACCAGACCATCCAAACACGCGTTTCGAGACTTCAAGCCCTGTATCATATGAGCCGCCCTTGACAGCATGGTCCTTTCCTGCGGGTTCACAAGTGACTTTGAAAATGTACCATTTGGCGGGCCAGTCGATTCTCCATGTGAGCTTCAATCGAAGATCGCTTCTGGAGACGGTGTCCGTATGACCGCAGGCTTGACATTCAAACGTGACCTCTTCCGTGTCCCTATTATACCGAGTAATCCTGTTCGGGACTATCTCGCCCTTGACGCCGGCTTGGAGGTGGCCGCATTCTGGGCATACGACTGACGCTGGAAACCATGTCTTCATCGAATCAATATACTGTTTCTTCTGCTCTTCGTCGAAATCGTGAGCCACGAACTCGATCATGATTTCTCGAATAACCTCAGTATTCTCCAAACATATACGAACCGCATCCTGCATCTCTTTCTTCTCATAGAGTTCGTGAGTCCAAACGATTTCCGGGGCTAGACCGAACTCGGAAAACGTGTCAATGAACTCATTCGCCCAATGGGATCCAAAGCTCTCGTGACAGCCGAACTCGTCCGGCACGTCCGAATAGGGCATGCCAGCCCATTCCTTGAGAGGAAGAGATATGCCGGGTGGAAACGATCGAACAGGGTCATAGTCGTCGACAATGAACATCGTCTTTGCTTTCTTTCCCAGTTGCTGCAGCTGACGCTTTATCACGTCCGCTATAATCAGCTCCCGGAGTGATCCGATGTGAATGCTGCCGCTTGGACTCTTTCCGGTAGATATGAGGTAGTTCGGAACGTCTCTCTCCAACACGCTGTCGACAACTTGTCGAATCCAGTGAATTGAGTATTCCTCTTCGTGAGGGATATTTGACATCTGCACATCCCGCCGCTTCCGGTTGGCCATGTCTAATGAAGATTACCGTCAAGCCGAGAACTCTGATACCCTCAGGTCGGATCGGCCTATGAATATCAAGTACACGGGTATGGACGCGAGCAGGACTGTCCCAATTAAGGACAACATGATGAGGAATATCATGCCCGGAAGATAGAGCAGTGATGGCACTGTCGCATCAGGTATGAGGCCATAGACGCTGACCAAGGCGGCAACGAGGGCAGCTGGCAGTCCCGCCTTCAATCCAATACCAAGTCCTTCGGCAATCATGGTCTTAGCAACAAATGAGGGTTTAGCACCGACTGACCGCATTATGATGTAGTCACGGAATCTGCCAAAAACGGAGACAAGAAGGAAGTACATCAGACTCAAGAATGCGCTGAAAAGGGCCATCACAGGAAGAGGCTGCATCAATAGCCAGATGCCCCCTATTGTTCTTTCATTGCCCAAGAGCACATCTTGCTGTCTGTACACGTCCATGCCGAAAGCACTAGCCATAGTCCGAATCTGCGAGATGTAGGACTCATCATAGGAGTACAACTGAACCAGGACCAGATTCACTCCTGTGACATTCCAGAGAGACAGCATTGAGGAGAGGTCCATAATGGCCACCATCCCTCCATTGAGGATGTCAAATGCAATTCCTTTGACACTCAGAGAAGCTCCTTGGACTTGCAGCGTCTGGACCAGAGGATCCACGTACATCGATGTCGCCATTTTTCCTCCAATCCAGACTTCATCTGGTTTACTCACTGGGTCTCCTTCGTAATACCAAGTCGATATAGTGTGTGACCAATTCACGCCCACCAAAATCGCCTGCGAGACTCGGTCGTTGCCGATTCGTTCGTATCGTGCCAAGGTCGGATTCCAGACAATGGCAGGACCTTCCTTGACGCTGGTGGACACGACAAACCGCGACTCGATCTGAATCACGCCGGGGGCATTTGCAAGCAGTTGAATGAGAGAAGAGGGTACAACGTACGAGCTGTTAAGAAAAGTCACATTCTCATTTAGCGAGGCGCCTTGAAGCGAATACGCGCTATAGTACTCGGACAGTACATCAGGGTGGCCGACAGCAACGACATTGTTGCCCATTGCCCTAGCAACATAGGCGTCTGTTGTATTCTCGACAACCCCTCCGCCAATCCAAAGCACGGAAGCAAGAGAGACGCTTAGGAAGAGAGAGACCACTACTCTCCTAGATCCCTTGACCCGGCGCCCTGTAGCCTTCGCAGCAATCCTGAAAGAAAGGCCGAATCCACTAAGGAAACCTGCAGGTCCGACCCTCAGAGTTGTATCAGGACTCAGGGCAGAGATGGGTGACTCCTGTACTGCGTCGTAGATAGGTTTCTGGGCGGCGAAGTAGCCGACAAAGACATAGATCAGAGCGAGCCCTCCGATTTGGTAGAGGGGGTAGTTGAATGAGAATTGAAGAGCCGGAATGGAATATGCGAGCCAGAGCATACCTGCCAAGTACATTAGTGTGCCGCATGCTACTCCGAGTACCACGCTGGCTAGCAATAGCGTAACGGCCTGAGCCATGAAATGGTCAAAAATCGTGTCCACTAGAGTACCGATTGATTTCATGAGTCCTATGTCTTTCCTCCGACTCACCATCTCCAATGAAACCGTACTCGATACAACAACTGCTCCTAGAATGAGGACGAGCACCAGTGTTGTCCAAATGAACGCGCCATAGAGGACTCCAAGTGGAGAACTCAGTCCGAGAGATGTCACAGCAGATGTAACGTCCAAGAGCGTGTTCGCGAAAAGGAAAAGAAAGGTTGTGAACGCAACAACAGTTGTCATTGACAGCAGCACGGTCGTGGACCTGAATGGTCGGCGCTTCAAGTCGGTCGATGCGTAGTCTAGGTCACGCATTGGCAGACAGCACTCCCTTGTCCATCCTGAGATGCCGCGCGCTTGGCAGGCCAGTTATATCCTCATCATGGGACACCACAAATACAGTCTTTCCTGCATTGTTTAGGCTGATTAGCAGACTACGAATCATTTCTGCGCTTTCGGAGTCCAAGTTAGCTGTGGGCTCATCGGCAATCACGATGGGCGGATCATTTGCCATTGCACGAGCCATGGCGACCCGCTGTTGTTCGCCCGAACTCAGTTGCCAAGGAAGATGATTGAGCCGATCTGACAGCCCCACGCGCTCAAGGAGCATCGAGGCATCTTTGCGTATCTCTTTGGAATCCTTGTTCGACAACTGCATGGGAAACATAACGTTCTCAATGGCAGTTAACGTGGAAATCAGGTTGTAGCTTTGAAAGACAAAACCAGTATTGGTGAGTCTAAAGGTGGCCCGAAAAGATTCATCATAGTCGCCGATCGGGACGTCCATGAGTAGGACTCTTCCGCTAGATGGATAGTCCAGACCACCAATCATATTGAGAAGAGTTGTCTTTCCAGAACCTGATGGCCCTGAAACAACCACAAGCTCGCCAGAGGTCACATCCAGACTCACATCACTCAGGGCAACTACCTCTGTGTTGCCCATTGCGTAGACGCGGGACACGTTAACAAGACGGACAGCGTGCTGAACGCCTTCCGATATTTCGGTATCGACTTCGCTCAGATCATCCTTGGTCGTTGTAGATTCCTTCGGCATCAGGTCGCCTCCTGAACGTAGAATCCTGATATAACGTGAGGATTCGTCCGAGTGACGTTTCTAGATTGAAAACGATTGTGCCTTAAGTATAGAGGTTGGTGAGCTACTGCACCACCGATTCCCCTGTCGAAAGAGCATACCTTGCCCAATCCGTCACCGTCAGCGGCTTTTCGCGGCCAAAGACACGAATCGTGTTCAATACATCCTCTCTTATCAGGTGACTTACGTAGTATGAGACCAAGCTCTTGTCAATTGACAGGAGCCTGCTAAGGTCCGCTTGGGTCGTCCGGTCACTGGCCAAGCACTGCATGATTATTGAACTGATGATTGGATTCCGTATCAATGCTGTCAGCTTCAGAACCTGCTCATCACATGAGAACTCAGATGGGAAGAAGTGTCTTGTGTTGCCACTCCTGACAGATGTGATGAACCTTTGTTCTTCGAGCTGCTTCACGTGGTACTGCAGTGCGCCCATCGCACAACCAAGGATTCGGTGCATTTCCCTCAGATGTATACCGGGGCTGGATGAGACCTCATCGAGGATACGCTCACGAAGTCGGGAAGTACGCTCCTGTTGCCTAGCCTGAGCAATCACTGTTCCGATGGCTACGGCTAAGACAAACTGACCGTTCGAGGATTGCAGTAGTCCGGCCCCAAGGACAATGGATGTTCCGGCGCCAATTGGAGCAACCAGAACTACGCTGTCCGCCAACTGGATTGCGACGGGATGCGTGTCGGAATTCTGGAAGGATAAATCATGGGAATTGACTCCAAGTTGAAACAGATAGACGCTCAGCATCCCGGAGAAAAAGAGCAAGAGCGGTAGCAGAACGAACGCTTTTCTGGCCTGACTTCCGCTCATGCTTTGCCTCATCCCGGAATTGTGTTTAATGCAATTAAGAGATATGTTTGTGGTACAGATGTACTACCATCCACTGCAAGGCGGATAAACCTTGACACATGAGTCTTCGTATGTCATTCTGCTAAGTGCTGACTACGCTCAGCCGCGGGCAGGGTAGGTCAGTGTCATCTTGAAGGTGCATGCCTCGCCGCCTGAAGCCATGCATGTCTCCTCTACAACGACGAGTTTCTCGTACACAATCTTGTTGGAATCAGTCAGATACTCGAGGACGGCTTCGATGAAGCCTCTTAAGAAGTAACACGAAGGCTCGGGTGTTTTCATGCCTGATGCATATGGGTTGTCTTGAATCTCTATCACTGCCTCTTCATCCAAGAATAGCTTGTAGAGGCGAGATATTTTGACATCGCCGAATGGAACTATCAGGATAGAGAGCGCCATCTTGATAAACTCAACAATGCCCTTGAAGTCACCGGGCGGCCTCTGCCTCCCCAGTTTGAAATACTCGCGTTGCGTCTCAAGACCCGCGAGCCGACCAGCGCTGTAATAGAGATCGCGGACTTTGTCGGGAAACATAACTTCGACTCTGTTGCCGATTTTGGTCCACGTCTTTGCAAAAAATGCCCTCATGAGGTCGCGTTCTTTTAGCTTGCCCAGCCACCAAGGAACAGCCTCTGGAGTCTTCGACATAGGAGTCTCTCTCGCCAGCGGCTGTTTCTCATCCAGCGTTAAGTTCTTTGTGATGGTTTTCCTACTGCAAGCGGATATTCCATTCGCAGCTGTCAGCGCCTGTTGCACGGCACATTTCCTGGAAGACCTTGGCCTCGACACCCTTGAAAGCTAGCAGGGACTCCAATATGCCACTGAAAACTTCGCAGTAGCCGAAACCGGCCATGCCTTCGAGATGAACGTCCTGACACCAGATACACGACTCGTCCGTTACTCTGACTGAGCCACGAGCTGTCTCCATGTCTACTAACGTTGGCTTCTTGTCGTAGAGCACCCTGAAGATGATTTCAACCAGCTTCGAAACATCTTCACGAGTCGTAATAGTATCCTTGGTCCTATCCACAATGTCCGTCGTGAGGTATATCTGGGATCCCACCTCGCGTCCTATGTCTCTCAGCCGTCGATTCGCTTCGTCGATGTTGTTGGTCTCTGACAGAACCTGGTCAACGACCTTGGAGTAGAGGCTGAGAAGAAGTGGATTCTCTATCTTTGGCAATTATCAAACCTCTTTGAGCAATCTAAGAACGTCTAGACTGCCTTTCCGATCATTTTGAGCCCGAGTCGACGATACAGCGCCAGCACTTGAATGACTCTCACTTGTGGACTGCCTGTCTCCTCTGCAATTTTCTCTGGTGTCCTTGAACCATCACAGAGCTTCAATATCGGGACATCCTCGCTCTTGACCTTGCTCAGGTCTCCCTCAAACAGGGGACACTTCACAAAGCGGCCCATCGAAGGACTCGCCTTCTCCTCGGGAGTTCTTTCCTTGGCTTCAGGTAAGGCCACGATGCCTTTTGATGCAGCCCACTTCAGGAATGACGCGACTCTTTCGTTTGGCTGAAACATGGACTCGGCTATCTGTGTGACCGTGCGGCTCCCATCGACCAACATCAGCACGTCGAATCCGAAGTTTCTGTATACCTTCTTCATCTCTGAACAAAGTACAGAGTCAAGAGAGAGAGCATTAGAATGGGTCTCGCCCTTTTTCGGAATCGTGGTAGGCAGAACATAGAAATCATCTGGACTCGGCGATTGCTTCTCAATCGCGGCCTTCGGGGCAGGTGCAACAGAAGGCAAAGACTTGGCCTGAGGGGATGTCATCACCGCTTCGGATGCCCCAGGGGCTGTCGACGCCGCTTTGATCGCAATGCTCTGAAGTACCTGAAGGTTGGCTTCAGCAGAGTCTTCGAAGTCTTCAGGGGGAGGAGGCAATTCAATCCCTTCCAGCAACCTAAGGACATTCTTTGTCTTGGCTATTGCCACCCCCAGCTGAAGCTCGTGTATGTAAAGCACGGTCAGAATCCAGTTGGCATCCACTGGTGACAACACCACAAGTCCTTTCTCGGTGTCAATCGTCATGAGCCGAAGATCCGACTTGTAGAGCTTGATGCTATCTTTTACACGCGGGAATATGTCACCGGGAAACGAGAAGCTGATAAACGGCCGCCCCACTTTGGTCATCAGGGAATACCCTAACACCTGATTGTCAGTTCTTAGCTTGGAGAGAGCACGTTCAAGGTCTCCCGCCATGAATCAACACCTCGAGTCACTTCGCATAGCCGGTCCCACGTGTTTTCGATGATATTTCCCAGGCTGGTCAGAAAAGCATTGTGGTGATTGATATGCTTATGGACGAAAAGTGTTAAGAGCTCATGCAGTGCCGGACGCGTGACCAGTCGTCTCGGTATGGGATGGAAATGAGAAATGCGCTCGGAGGTTTGGTTGGAGCAGTAGTGGGATGCCTCTTCATAGTGTGGCTGCGAGCGCTACCTCAGACTGTTTACCCCGAACCGTTCAATACCGTATCGTTCCTTTTGTCAGGGAGCGTTCTGCTTCAATCAACACTATTGGGCTTAATGGACTGGGCAGTCTCAGGTCAGTACGTAGTAGCGTGGCTTATCATAGGTCTCGCAATTGCCCCGTTTTCGAAACCGAACTGGAATGCACTTCGAAGCGCATTATGGGTCGGCCTGTTTATCGCGTTGTTGGCGACGGGCTCCATCCTCATCACCAATCCATCATTTTGGTATTCGCCGAGCAGAAACATGGACTTAATCACTCTGTTCACATCAAGCCTGATTGCGTCACCTCTGTCTCTCCTTAGCTGCATTCCGATTAGTCTGTCTGCAGCGTGGTTAACAAGCGGCGAGGCTACGCCACCAGAGAAGATTGAGACTGTCTGTGAGTGTGGTGCAGTCTTCAAATCGAGGCCGGTTTTTTGTTCCGAGTGTGGAAGGCAACTGACGGGGTCCGACGCTCAATAGACAGCTTTCCACGACTGAATGGGTCAGCGCTCTCTACTAATAGCGCCCCCCAAAAGACCTCCGACTCCAACGCCGATGAGAGGGTAGACTGTGCCTTCAAATGCGGCCTGCAAGATGAGCATAGACCCTGTACCAAAGATTGCACTGAAGTCAGGGGTCTGAATGAAGAAAACCAAGAGCCAGATTAGAAGGGCACCAAGTATGACTGAAAAAACGCCCGCGAATATTCCCTGTACTGGTCCGCGTGCCAGCAATCCGGCAACAAGCCCACCCGTGCCCCATGCTAGGAACATCAATACTGTTGCACTACTGGCTCCCATGTGAAGCATGCCGCCAAGGCTTATGGATCCAAATGCCGAGGGATACATCACTGTGCCTGCGATAGCCAGCCTCACTTCTAGGTCGGGACGCGAAAGAAAATCTGCCACTATGCTAGAAGGAATCAGCGCTTCAGGCATTACGGTCCCGAGCGTAAGAATAGCGAAAGAGAGCACAAATCCTACAATCAGACCCACAAGGGTACCAATGAACTGACCCAATCCTGACTCACCCTAAGGCACGTGGCATACACTGCCTTGTGATTAGTCCATTTTAAGATATGTTAGCTGTTATTGGCAAGGGGGCATTCTGTGATAGTAGACCGCAGACTGTCAGTATCGTCACTCAAGCAACTTGATAGTCCATGTGCATGCGTCGTCTCCAACAGCCCTGCAAGACTCCTGATAGGAATCGCCATTGAAACCTCTAAGCGTAAGAACAGCTTGGAATACGCCGCTCACAAGATTGCAGTATTGCAGTCCGGGCAAGTCCTTGATTTCAACGCCTTCGCATATCGGGCACTTTACGTCTGTAAACTTGACCACGCGACGGTCATCGCTGATCCAAATAGAAGTAAACTCCTGTCCCGAATTCACTTTGTATGCTAGCTGAAGAGTCGATGCAAATTGATGAAATGCTACTGCATGCTTCCTTATCCTGTCTGCATAGTCCATAAGGAGATATTCTCCGACCTTGAAGCCTATCTCCTTCAGTTTCTGATTGATTTCATCAACGTTTGAACTTGTCTGGATCAGGTAATTCATGAGTTCTCTGTAAGTTGCCTGAAACAGTGGTTTCGATACTTTCGGGATTTTCAAACTCCAAGCCAATGAACCTTTGACGCCCATTTGTTAGTCCTCCGTTCTGTTCGTCATTCGCCAGCTTTGTCTTTGCCAACAAACTTGACAGTCTTTCCTCGATATGGTACGATGCTCTGCAATGCCTTGAAGTATGGTATGTTGAGCTCCGCTGCTATGTCCTGAACAGTGTGAACACCGTCGCATAACATGAGGACTGCCTGATGCTCTTTCTTGGCCTTTTTCAGGTCGCCCTCATATAATGGGTATTCAACTATCGGTGCAACCCCGGCTTCCTGCTCTTCCGGACATTCAACGGTCAAGATACGCTCCGATACACACCAAGTCACGACATCAATCACTCTTTCAACAGATTTTCCGAGTTCTTGTGATATCTTGAAGACAGTCCGTTTCTCATCCGCCAGCAAGAGCACGTCGACCGCGAACTTTGCCGATTTGTCTTTGAGCAGTCGATTGAGAGGTGAGCCGAGAGTAACGGCATCGGTGTACCTTGGTCCGTGGTGCACGATACAGCCATGCCTGACAACAACGAGACCTGCCTCGGGTACACCTACCTCTGCACCCTCTGTTATCGTGGCAGCCTTCATCTTCTCAATCTCGGGGCTGAGGTCTTCAGGCACTTCCTCCACAGCCTCGACAGGCAACTCGGTGGCAATGTTGGATGGTGGCGGAGGCAGCTCGACTTGCTCGAGCATATCCACAACCGTTTTAGTCTTCTGAAGAGCCGACCCCAGTGATTCCTCTGAGAAGTGTACAGCAAGTATCCAGTTTGGATCCACTCGGGCCAGAATCAGAGTTCCTTGTTTCGTCATCACATTGACTAGTTTCAGTGATGATGCGTGAATTCTCAAGGCACCATGGATCTGAGGAAGCAATTCCTCTGGTAAGGAGAACGACAGAAAGGGTTGACCATTGTTGGTCAGAAGTGCAAACCCGGTGACGGAACCGTCGTACTTCAACTTACCAAGGATATGTTCAAGCGCCAAGGGAGCACTTCCTTCCTCTGACCTGCAAACACCAAAGCAGTCTTGTCAGAGAGCTCTAATTAGCTTACTGCCGATGTTTGACAGTGCCTGCTTCCCCTTAAGGAACTGAATCAATGCCTCGCGGGTTGGATGGACCGCTGAAGCAGAAGAGACATACATAGCCGCAACGGAGTTCGACAGGAGAAGACGGTCTCTGGTCTCCAAATGGACAAGGGTTCCAAAGATATTCCCAGCATTCCATGCGTCTCCAGCGCCACAGGTGACTTGCACAGGTACGTCAAACGCGGGTAATGCAGTAACCGCATCATCCTCCAAGGTTGCAGTGAAGTGCGGCGTGTGAAAATCTACGCGCACTCCGGTCTCATGTGAAACAAGCTTGGCCGCAGAAAGCCACTTCTCGGGGCGCGTGGGTGTGTCTCGCCACTTATCGACCTCGCCGGTTATCGCTTGGGCAAACCATCCTGCTTCATTCTCGTTCATTCCAAGAATGTCGACCAAGCCTTCTGACACTACCCTCTTTGCGAGCGGCTCAACAATGCTTACATTGGATGATGGATCGCCCATGTCCATGAAGGTGAGCGCTTTCGAGTCGGAGTGCACTTTCGAAAACAAATCCTCTGCAAGCTTCGGAGCGTTCCTATTGTGGTTCAAACAAAGAAGAGCCACGAGAGGACTCCCTAAGACTGCTTGGATATCGGACTCTGTCAGATCAAAGTAGGAGAAGTCAAATGCCGACCCGCTATCACTTACCATGAGGTCCACCCTCCTACCGCGATTCTCAGCTTCAATGGAGACCGTTGCTGAGAGACGTCCGTCTACATGTAGGTGACCGAGGTCCAATTGGGGGCTTACCAGACTCCTCAGCAATGAAGCGCCCTGCCTATCGGTCTTTACAATCAGGCAGGGGTTCATCCCAAGTGTGAGGAGAGCCGAGGCTGTGTTGACTGAGTTACCGCCTCGTCGAATCAAGTGGGTAGTGCCAGTCAGGTTTCCGCCCCCTTGTTCAGCCAAACGCTTGAGACCTTGAATGAACTCGTCAAGAGACCCGGTTATGACGAAGTGATCTAGAAAGAAGTCAGGCAGAATGGTCGGACGCCCGACACTAGGCGGGTTGTGCAAGACTTCTATGACTCGGCTGGGGTCCAAATTGACCATACCCCACGTATAGTACGAAACATAATCCTAGACTTTCTTGAGCGCAGCCCGCACTATGGCAGTCAGGCGCTCCTTCTCAATACCTGTCTTCTTTGACACTTTACCGATTTCACAGTACGCAAGATCTGAGAGTGACCTTATTCCTGCGTCGACAAGCTTCGCCGCATCCGCCTTCTTCACCGCTCGAATCGAAGTCAGTTCCGTAATCACAGCATCGGTATCTACTAGCGGTGCTGGTCCTGCTGGTCGGGCTAGTGCACGTTCACCCGCTGCCTTCATGTATTGCTTGAGAGCTTCAATGTTATCCTCATGCGACGTCTCTCTACGCATATCAACAATAAGGCCCATCGCCCGTGCGGTCTTCAAGGCGAGTCCAGCTTCGTTAATCTCACCAAGACTGAAACCACGACCTGGCCGGGGTTGCAGTGTTCTCGATGATTTGACGGTAGGTTCGTTTCCAACATCAGGGTTCATGTGCTGGTTCACCTGACTCAGCACCCGACCCTTGGGTGGCCTTATTAGCCTTTCGAGGTGAACAGCCCTCAGGAGATTGGAGGCCTCTGCAGCAGCAGTCAAAACTCGTCCAGAGACGCCTGGACAGCTTCGCCGCGACCCAAGATCCGTTCAAGCTTTGCCTCTTGCGCCGGACTCGTCAGATTCATCAGCTTTAGCATCTGCAATGCATTCAAGGGAGCATTACCACTAAAGTGGTTGTTGAAATACCCCAGAATGCTCTTAGTCATGTCACCCAATTGTTCAAGCCGGGGTTGCCATTCTTGGAGCTCCTCTATAGAATAACGATAGTTGTACCAAGGTCTATTGCCGTGGCCATGCCATCGAATATATGAGAAATCTGTCGTCACACGTAAGTCAATTGAGAGCCTGGGTTCATCAACAATCACATATCCAACATTATGATCCTCAAGGGTTTTCCATGTGTGTGCCGTCAACCACGACTCGTGCCGGAACTCGACAGCATACCTGAACTTCGGATCAAGGTTTGCAAGGAATGACTCTAGATCTCCTAGTCTTGACGGTTCCCAGGGAGGCAACTGAACCAGCAACACTGCCAAATGCTTCTCCAGCGGGGTCATCAAAGTGAGGAACTCGTTTAGTGCGGTTCCACCTTCACCACTCAAGTCAAGCCGGTTGTCGTGAGTGACTGCCCGCGGCATCTTCGCAGCAAAGAAGACACTTGCTCTGAGAGAACTGGCTAGATGGCCCACGAATTCTGGCTTTGGCAAAGCGTAGAATGTTGAATTTATCTCAGCAGTATCGAAGTAGTCTAAATACTGCTGGAGCATCGGCATGCTGCCGTGATAGAAGACACCAGCCCAGTCTTTCTTGTAGCTCCACCCGGAGGTACCTATGTGCAAACCCTTTGGTATCATGGTCACTTTGTTGTACGAATCAGAGGCGTTTCTGTTTTACGGCCCTCGCAGGATAATTCTGGCCTAGACACAGAAGTTCATAAAGCACAGGAAACGTCATCCTCGGCCGTGTAGACTCTATGAGAGCAGAGAAGGTCAAGGCCGAATTTGTCAATCTTCTGACTCACGTGGGTGACTTCAGAGAAACCGGATTCAGCATGAAATGTGATGTAACATATGAGAATCTACTTCTCATAATTGACGGCGGAAAGAGAGTCGCCAGACTTCATGCGCGCAACATATCCAATGTGCATCTTGAGAAGAAAGCAATCAGGATTGCAGCCATGAACTTCGAAATAGTCGAGGGAGGAGACACAAGTGTCGCCAGTGGGTCCATAAAGATTGAACTTGGAGAGCAAGCAGCGGCGTGGTACAAGGAGCTTTGGGGCTGAACTGCATCAGGGAGCAGTCTTAAAATAGCCCTTTCGTCGGCTGACCGGACACAATACTCGAGGGCAGAACAACGGTGTCCGAAACCATTGACTATGTTGAGATGCGCTTTGTAGACCTGTTGGGTCGCCTTAAGGCCATGATTGTGCCTTGTGAACCCGCCGACTCTCTGGAAACACTCAGTAGGGATCCAGTCCTGAGAAAGGGTGCAAGTGTAGATGGCAGCTCCATTGCTGGCATGGCCAGTGTTGAGTCGTCGGACCTTAGACTCGATCCAGACTTGACCACACTCATAGAACTCCCGTATGCCTCACAAAGAATAGCTGCAGTAATGTGTTTCATAAAAGAGAAGGCAACCTCCTCAGACAGCGGACTTTATCACCCCAAGGATTCTCGGGGATTGTTATACTCCGTCTGCAACAACCTACTTCCAGGACAGATGCATCTTAGGGTCAAGCTTGAACCCGAATTCTACTTCATAACAGAAGAGGGGGAGAGATTGGATTCCGGACACTATGCAGACACATATCCTGCCAACCCCGCCGCAGATGCGCTCATGGACATAGCCTCATCAATAAGGGACGTGGGTGTGCACCCTCTCGTATTGCATCACGAGGGCGGGGAATCTCAACATGAAATCGAAATCGACTTTGACGATGTGAGGAAGATATCAGATTCTGCCGTGGTCTTCCGAAACCTCGCTCATGCTGTTGCCCGAGACCACGGGTTCGACGTCACGTTCATGCCGAAGCCGTTTCCGGAATCTGCAGGAAGCGGCCTGCATGCTCATCTGCAGTTGTGGGATGGAAAGCAGAACCTCTTCGGTTCAGAAACCGGGTCAGGTCTCTCTGAGACGGGAAAGAGCTTCGTTGCCGGACTCCTTGAGCATGCTCAGGCTATTACTGCGATTGCGAATCCTTCAGTGAACTCGTATAAGAGACTGGTTCCTCACATGGAAGCACCCGTGTACATTTCGTGGGGTTACAGGAATCGCACTACTCTGGTGAGAATACCACTGTTCACAGATAGCCAGAAGGCAGCGGTCGAAATCAGGTCACCCGACTCGACATGCAACCCGTACCTTATGTTTGCCGCAATAATCGCGGCAGGCATGGATGGCGTTGAACGGAATCTGCCTCCCCCCGAACCTCGTACAGAGGATATCTTTGGCCTAACAGATGAAGATAGAGAAGGATTTGGGATTGGCGTCTTGCCAAGAACCCTCGAAGACGCATTAAGATTCTTGGAGCAGGACACAGTAATCAGAGACACTCTAGGTCCCCAGCTGTTTCAGGCCTATATCAAGATCAAGCAGGAAGAGTGGATAGAATACACAAGCAAGTGTGTCACGGACTGGGAATGGGAGAAGTACGCATCCATCTAGCATATCCTGAATCATCCATCCGTTGTGCCATTCGGAGCGCCGAGACAGGCTTGGCGGGTTTTCACACGTGAAAGCTGATGAATCGCCCAACTGAAGCCAGAAAGACTGCAGATTATGTCGTATGCAGTCTATTGACAGGGAGTTCCACAGTAGTCAACCAATAAGCCAATGAGTGGGAATTTCCTGTCAGTGCCGCTGTTAGACAGAATACTTGAAAAGCCAGAGTCTCTGGACTCTGCGGCCTCAGGAATCGGATATAGTACATGGTCTCGGCTACTAAGGACAGGCGAGAGGTCAACAGAGCAGCGGCACTCTCAGTGGGCGCAGCCGCCTTTCTGACCTCCATGAAGCTTGTGATTGGTATTGTCAGTGGTTCGCTTGGAATTCTATCCGAGGCTTTGCACAGTGGGCTAGACATGTCCGCTGCTATAATTACCTTTACTGCAGTCAAGAGAGCAGCTAGGGCTCCTGATTTGGACCACAACTATGGATATGGGAAAGTAGAGAATTTCGCGGCACTTGCAGAAACCCTCATACTTTGGTTCACCTCAGGGTGGATCATCTTCGAGGCAATTCGGAGGATTCAAGCCCAGGAATGGCCTGAAGCGACCTTCGTAGGCGTCCTAGTTATGGCAACGAGCATCTTCGTGGACTACGAAAGAAGTAGAATGCTGTACAGAACTGCTCACAAGCATGGCAGTCAAGCCCTCGAAGCTGACGCTTTGCACTTTAGCACCGACATGATAAGCTCAACTGTTGTACTAATCGGATTGGGTTTCGTATGGATTGGCGTCCCGCAGGCAGATCCTGTGGCCGCAATGGGGGTAGCGGTCGTCATCTTCTTCGTATCTGCTAGATTGGGTAAGAGATCCTATGATATGTTGACTGACCGCGCTCCGATGGGTGTGCGCGAAAGGATAGGACAGATTTGTAGTCAGGTACCAGGCGTTATTGAGTGCAGGAGAGTACGCACGAGAACCGCAGGACCTCAGCTGTTCATAGATGTCTTGGTAATAGTTGACGAACTCTTGGCAAGAAGCGGAGCACACGTGATAGCGGATGCCATTGAGAAGGGCTTGGCGGGACGAGTGGAAAGGATAGATGTCGTGGTCCACATGGAACCTATGAAGAGAGAGGGGATGCTTGGCCCCCACATGAACGTTTACTCAGAGCTTCAGTATTTGGCCGAGGCGGACCCAGTTGTCCAAGGTCTTCACAACGTCCGTGTTTATGATATGTCTGACGGCGTGCACATCGCAGCCGACCTAGAGATGCCGCCTAGCCTCACGTTAGATGAAGCCCACAAGGCCTCTGATATGTTCGAGGCAACTCTGCGTGAACACATTTCCAACATCAGAAGTGTGACCCTCCATCTTGAGTCAGTGCGCAAAGAAACTGCTGTGCGCAACGTTACGGAAGAGGACCAGGCAATTGTCAAGTTCATCAAGACAACTGTGGAAAGCGAGACCGTCGCACGTGACTGCCATGATATCATTGTGAGAGAAGATGAAAACGGGCTGGTTTTGTCGCTTGACTGCAGGGCGGAGGGAGGAATATCCCTCATAGAGAGCCACACTATTGCAGAGAGAGTTGAGAGACTGATTAAGGGAGCATTTCCTAAAGTGAACAAGGTCTTTGTTCATGTTGAGCCTCTGACCCAAGATTAATATCGGTGTATCAATCAACTCGTGTCGGGTTCTCAAAAGTGGCAAGCGCATGTGTTGGCAAGGTTCTCGGTTCTCCGGATGCTCAGATTGTACAGACAAAGGAGGTAAAGCTCAACCAGCCTCTCCTCCTCTGCTGCTTCCCGTCAGCAGGTGTCGTAGGCATAATTGTGGCAAACACGATAATTGACCAATTGGGGATGGAAGAGATTGCTCACCTACGATCGAAGTACATCCCTTCTGCTGCCGTTTTTCTAGACGGCAGGCTTCGTCATCCTTTCAGAGTCTACGCACACAAAACCAAGAATCTGCTTGTTGTAACAACGGAGCTGCCAGTCGCAGAAGAGGGTATGTATGCGGTCAGCTCATCACTTCTGGACTGGGCTGCAACAATGGGCGTCAAGGAAACCGTGGTACTTGACGGGATTCCTGTTCAGGGTCTACCAGAAGAACGCAAGGTCCTCTTCGTTGCCGAAGAAGAAAAAATAGCTGACCTCGAGAAGTACAAGGAGATGGAGATGCTCAAGAAGGGTATCATCACTGGAATCGCTGGGTCAGTATTGGCTGAAACCTTGTGCAGGTCAATGGTTGGATTCGCTCTACTGACACCTGCGATTGCAGTAGTGCCGGATCCTGATGGCGCAATCCAATTGATACAAGCTCTGAACAAGCTGTACCGACTAGGGGTTGATGTCAAAGAGCTACAGGAGTCGGCTGAGGAAATTCGCAAGCACTTGGAAGACGTCGCCCATCAGGTAGATGGAATGCGAAGATCACCCCCGCAGATTGGCGCCCCAGGTTACGAAAGGATGTACGCCTGATTACAGGTGGGATGCGTGCCTCTGCAGCCCAGACAAGGATACATTTCGTCTCTTAAGAGAATCAGCGCACTGGTCACGACACCACAGCATCCTAGAGGTCGCTACAGATGTCGAACGCCTCGCGAGCACCCTCAGCATTCCTTTCTCCTGCTTTGCCAGACCACTTTGACAGGATGACTTGCTGTACAGTCTCCAGCTTGACCAGTCCGGTCGCTCTTGCAAATGCACCAAGCATGGTAGTATTGACAACGGGAAGGCCAGCAACCAATAGACCTAGCTTCAGAGCAATTCCGGTCCCATCATAGGTGTACACGTGCCCCCTGTTCAGCTGTAGCTTGCTTGCTTTGGAGGGAGTATTGACAATCACCTTCCCGCCTTCTTTGAGACCTTCGGTTACGTCTATCAAATCGAGTATGCTTGAGTCAAGTACTGCAACTACGTCAGGCTCGTATATCTGACTCCTAACATTAATCTCCTCAGTGGATACCCGAGTGAATGCCTTCACGGGTGCGCCCCTGCGCTCGGAACCAAAGAATGGAAAGGCCTGAACCCCCTTGTATCCATCAAGAAAGGCGGCCTTAGCCAAGAGCTCCGCAGAAGTAACCCCACCTTGTCCTCCTCGCCCATGCCATCTGACCTCAATCATGGTCATCTTGAACGGCCTCTGACAGCTAGTCTGTCGTCGGCATGTGACCACGGGTGATGAACAAAACTCTTTCGGCAAGACTGGTCAATTGTCTGACCTAAGAGCTGCCAAGACGCCCTCAGCGGAATTTGCAGCCTGCTGTAGCCCTACGCCTTCTCCAGCAGTATCTGTTCCTACTATGTACAACCCTGCCACTGGCGTACGAGGACCGGGGCGATCTAGGGCGGTCTGGCCGGGCATGAGCGCAGCACGTGTTGCATAGGATACCTGAACATGCTCCATGTCGATGTGGTCGACTATGCCAGGATGATATGTTGAAAGTCCGTTGCCCTTCATCATCTGAACCTGTTCATCTATTGGTTTGCCCTCGATGAATATCATGGCAATGGCGACAAGCTCCTTCCCATCGGGAGCACATGATGGGTCGAAGCTGGACAACGATAGCACCCATCTACTCGGAGTAGGATGCACAATAACCCGCGATTTCCTGTCACCTATTATCACTTTGTCGAGGCCCAGCCAGAGTGTCACACCCTTTGTCGGTCTCATGTGGCTCCAATTCTGAAAGAATGATGTGACTTCTGTGCGTTTGGAATCAATTATGTTGGGCAATGACCAGAGAGGGATATTGCTGACTATCTTTGAATTGCGGATTTCCTTCCCCCGAACGGTCAAGCCCGTAACCCTGCTTTCCCTTTCAGTTATCCGTTCGACTGGAGCATTCAATACGTAGTCACCGTTGATGGCGGAGACGACCCTGTTCACCAGCCCTTGCATCCCACCGATAGCAACCCCCTCATCATAATCTTGAGACCCAAATAACAGGTTCTTCAGAGATCGGATCTTGGGTGTCTCCTTGTCAGTATCCTTGAGCGTCCGAAGCGCCTCATAGGCAGATGCTTGCTCGATAGGTACGCCGGCCGCCAAGTACAACGCACTCTCCATTACGTCCATGATTGTTTGATTTGTCACCCCTTTCATTCGCAGATACTCAATGAATGTCAAGTGCTGATAGGTGCGCATCTCGCGGAGCTTCATCATCTTGATTCTGGCCCCAATTCGGATAAGGGACAGACGACCGACCATACCTGTGAGCGGCCAACGAAGCCCATCAGCAACACTTGACGGAATGGTACCAACTCGATCATTTACACGGAAATACCAGCCTTCATGCAGAACGATTTCAGGAGGAGGTCTCAGGTACTTTCTCAGAAAACGAGAGAAAGGTCCTCTCTTTGCCCGCGTTATCACGTGGAGACCCTGATCAACCCGATATCCGTCGACATTGTATCCGTACCAGACACCCCCCAAGTGATTCTCCTTTTCTAGCACCAATACCCTCTTTCCATCTTCGGACAGGCCCAGTGCTGTAAGGAGTCCCCCAGCACCAGAACCGGCGATGACTACGTCATACTCTGACTCGTCAACACGGTCAAGGGATTTCTCTTTCATGAGTGCCCCTGCAGCACAATGAATGCCGTCTTAAGGTTGTTTTCTCCGCCGCCCAAGACTCGGGAAGTACGTAGGTGTCACACGTCCCGCCACGTTCACACGTGGAGGACAACCTTCCTTTTTGCTCTTAACGAATCTTCACCAGTCTTTGCTTCTTCGCAGAATCGTACGCAGCATCGACAACCCTGTGCGCCTCCACTGCTTCGGCAAAACCGGGAGAAGGATTTAGATTCCTCTGGATGGCATCCAGAAACGAGTAGCTCAGAGCCATGTATCTCTCAGTACCAACTGATGTGATGAGTTCTCGTGCCTCTGCTGAAAGATTGGCTCTAGCCAGTCCAAGCTTTTCGAGAAGAGCGCGATTCGCCGTTTCCTCAGGGACACTGACCGGTTTCTCGCCTTGGAGCTGATACTGAAGGTAGTGTTCGTCCGACCCGAGCTTGATGCCAATGTACCCTTTCTCGAAGAAGAACTCGATCATTCTTTCACTGGGGCGCTCAACAAGGTGCCAGACAGAGTCGATTGTACTTACCGATCCGTCTCTGTGTGTGGTAATCACCGACGCCTGGTCCTCTATCTCCTTGCCTGCAAAGTAACTCGTCTTCGCAAATACGGTATCAGCTGGCCCCAAGAACCATTGAAGAAGATCCACATCATGGATACTATGCTCAATCAACGTGCCACCGCCGGCAATCGCTTTGTCGCCGCGCCACTGACTATAGTACAGAAAACCGACAGGCATCCGCTGGTCGTCCCGGATATGGGCCAGCATTGGTTTGCCAAGTTCTCTAGACTCAATCAGATTCTTGGCACAAAGCAGGAACTGGTCGAACCTGAGCACAAGGTCGATTCCTGTAGGTACTCCGGCGCTCCTAGCCGCGGTCATGAGACTGGAGGCCTGAGCATAGGTGTGGGCCAGAGGCTTTTCACACAATGCGGGTTTGCGAGCCCTTACAGCAGCTTCGACCATCTCTGGATGAAGATTCGTGGGAGTGCATACATAGACAACGTCGACGTCATTGCTGTTCACAAGCTCACTGTAAGCTGCATATTTCTTGGGCACGTCAAAGAACTCGGCGGCAGCTCTGAGCGTGTCTGAATCGGAATCGCAGATTGCAGTCACTTCAACGTCAAGAAGATTAGCCTCTCGGAGGGCAGCTATTGAAGTCAAGTGAGCCTTACCTATGTTGCCTGTGCCGATAACGCCAACTCTCGTATGGGCCTTCGTCAGGAACCAACTCCGGAAGAGGGAACCAATGTTCGTTCTTTTTTAGGCTTCTGTAAATGCCCACAGAACGAATCGGTCTAGAAGCCAGAAGTGAACTACATTCTTCGCGTGATGTGATTAAGAGAAGAAGTCAAAAATGAGCACTTCTCATGCGAAACCGGTTTTCTCAATGGATGCCGCAACCGAAATCACAGTCCGTAGAGCAGAAGTCGAAGATGCTGCAATCCTTACAGAAACTTGCAGGAGAGCATTTGATTCAGACTTGGAAGTGGGAGCACCTGGTCCGGGCGGCCCTCCCGGCTATGACTCGGTTGACTGGAACTCACACAGGATTACCAATAGGTACCTGCAATACTACAAGATTCTCAAGGGAGGAGACATCGTTGGCGGGTTCATTGTGGGAGACAGAGGCCCCGGATATCAAGTGTGTGAAAGGATTTGGGTTAATCCTGCCTACATGAGAAAGGGAATAGGGGAGAAGGCCTTTCAGTTAATCTGGGAGAGATATTCTTCCGTTGATCTGTGGGCATTGGGAACCCCAGAATGGAATCTGAGGACTAATCCATTCTATAGGAAGCTTGGATTCGTTCAAATCGGAACAACGCACGAGTACAGTCAATGGAGCGGCAACTACTACGAAAGAAGGATTTCTCACGAATTCCCAAGAGCAATGTCAAGAATCGAAGGCCTTCACAAGGACCTGGTCTCAGTCGTGGTTGAAGGACAAGTCCGAAGTCTCTCGAGTCCTCGCACAGTTTCATCTAGAAAAACAGGCGAACAACTGAAGTTGGTTGATGCAGTACTCACTGATGATACGGCTTCAATCAAGCTTGTCCTTTGGAATGATCAGATTAGACAAGTTTCGGACAAGTCATCAATAAGGATTGAGAATGGGTATGTAAAGGAATTTGGCAGTGAACTCCAGTTAGGTATCAGTAAATGGGGACTGGTAATCACTCTGCTATGAAGGAAATAGCGGACTCTGGTGTGAATTGATCATTGTCGAGTGATGCTTCCTTTTGAGCCAAGTTGGACCGTCCATTTCCTAGGTAGTACTCCATGGATAACTGTGTACTTTCCCAAGCACTGTTGACGCCCTAGCAGACAGTCGATGTCCGTTCTTTCTCAAGCTTCTCTAGCCGGCCACGAAACGAGCAGGTTTTGTCAGAAAAACTGTTATGAGGAGGGCGAAAGCTCTCAGCCCTGTATACCATCTACTGCATAGTCTGAGGGTTAAACTGGTGACCTCCACTGAGGAACTTCTAGAGAAGGCTAAGAAAGCAGTCACAAGTGGAGATAAGGAGGCCGCCAGCATGTTTCTCGCTCAGGCAGCCGATGCCTTTTCGTCAAAAGGTGCCTATAGCGCAGCAGCGAAGCTTTACGAACAGTCAGCACAAGTCTATCGACAAATCGGCAAGACCCAGCAATATTATGATGCGATAGAGCAGGCAATCCTCATGCTAATTCGGCAGGGAGCCAAGCCGGAAGCCTATAGCGAAATAGTTCGCCTCAGCGCTGCCGCGGCTAAGACTGCTGAAAGAGCAATCGAATTCAAACGCGCTGCGGATTTCTACTTTAGAGCTGCCGAATTTTCAGCTACTGAAGACAGTCGAACAGAATTCAATACGCGAGCAGCTGATGCCCTTGAAGAGCTTGCGGACAAGCAGGAGGAAGAGAAGAACTTCAGCGAAGCTGTCACACTTCTGAAAAAGGTGGGCAGGCTCTACTATGCTTCAGGTGACAACGATCTCGGCGCACGCATAGATGATCGTGCTCAAAGAATCGCACTCAGGTGGGCCGAGGCGTCAAAGAATACGGGGGACTTTCTTTCTGCAGGCAATGCTCTAGCCGAGGCTGCTCAGGTAATGCAGATTAGAGGTATTCTGTCTGAGGCGGCTCGGGCAATGATGGAGGCGGCAGAACTCTATGAAGCAGCAGGGCTATTTGAAAAAGCCGGGAACACCTATGATGCGGCCCAAGAGGCATTCCAACAGCAGAGACTCACAGGTGCACGAAAGCAAGCTCTCCTGAAATCAGCAGAGGCCTACCTCAAGATGGAGGGGGCGCCAGAGGTCCTCGCACCGTTGCTGGTCAAGGCAGGAGGGATGTTTGCTGAACTCGGGAATGTTAAAGCCAAGTGGGCGTACAAAAGAGCTGGTGAGCTCTTCGGCACGCTGGCTGCAAAGGCCGCAAAAGACAATGAAACAGATGCCCAGAAGGATTACCTTAGACATCAAGCGATGTGCTTGAAGCTGTGGGGCTTAAAGAAGGAATCTGCGACTATCTATCAGCAGGTAATTGACTACTATCTCACGCAATCACAAACGGAAGCAAAGAAAGGAAACAAAGAGCAACAGGCAGTATCGCTTGAGGAACTCGCTGACGTTCTCAGTGAAACCGGTGATGTGGCAACCTCCAGAAAGCACCTTCAATCGGCCCTCGATATCTATGTCAGCCTAGCTGAGGAGAAGACTGTGTCTGCAGAAATGGAAGACGCTTCAAAATACTACAGCAAGGCTGCTGACTGCGCTGACAAGCTGGGAGACAGCGAGAAGCATTTCTTGTTTCACAAGTTGGCAAGTGAAAGAGCAACTGACGCCGCGAGTCTTTACGAGAGCATGTCTGTACCTGAAGTGGCTACTGTGTGGGTAAGGAATGCAGGCACAGAGGCACTCAACACGAATGACCCGGAAATGATTGAGAAGGCAATTGTGTTCTTTAGACAATCTGCGGAAGGGTTCAAGAGAATCAACGAAAGCGACGATGCCTTTGAGGACTTCTTCCAAGTCTTTGAGGTCACCTTCGACAAGCATCCAGAAGCACGAGATCAGATTTCGGCCTTAATAGGGCAGATGGAAGAAATAGCCAAATCCACTAGGAAGAAGTACATGTTGTCGCTAGTCACCGTCTTGCGAGTCATTGAGAAAGGAGACTATACTGCGGCCATTCTTACGCTGCAGGCAAAGGAAGAGGACCTGCTGCCCAAACGTGACCGCCTTAGAAAGCTCGTCGAGTTGCTCAAGGTCAGAAAGAAGGCTACATAGCCATCCCGCGACTCGTAGTCTAACAGTGACCAGAAAGCAAATCTGATTCGAAATAGACAGCTTAGTCCGGCAAGAACGATAGAAGGACTGTCAGGATGGCCACTTATCATACGACCATTGCTCTGAAGACCAAAGGCAACTGCGACATAATTGACATAACGAGAGATGTAGAGAAGTGCATCGCAGGCAGTGGCCTCAAGACAGGGCTATGCAACGTCTTCTGCGCAGGTTCGACGGGTTCCGTAACAACAATCGAGTTTGAGGGCGGATTACTCAAGGATTTCCCAGCGGCGATGGAAAGGATTGCTCCTTCTGATGCTGTCTACGAACACCATCTAAGATGGCAAGATGGAAATGGACACTCTCACATTCGCGCATCGATTCTAGGTCCCAGCCTAACGATACCGTTCGCAGACGCGAGACCATGTCTTGGAACTTGGCAGCAAGTTGTGTTCGTCGACTTCGATAATGTCAGTAGAAACAGGCTGCTCGAGGTCGTCATGGTTGGCGAGTAATCAAAATGATTCGTCGTCTCTCTCCAGAGACCAAGCTAGTTCTCGGGTCCCGCTTGGAACCGGTGTCGAATCTCTGATTTTCAATGCCAGATAGTGGATACGAAGAGCACGCCTAAGTCGTTGTATCTGGAAAGGTGCGTTCCAGCCAGGCGAACTGTCACGATAGCCGACTGTGGTCATGAGGTCGCGTATGGTCTCAATTTCGCGTCTCACTTGGTCTTTGATATCGTCGATTTCGCGATCGATCGTGAGAGTGGTGGGGTCCGTCATATGGCGAAGCTCCTCTGCACTATCATCCGGGACGCAGCGACAGATAATGAGCTGTATTCCACCCATAATACGCGTTACCTAGCGGACGGACTTCCTCTGAACAGGGTGTCTGCGCATTGTTGTACCGCACACTGGACATTCAGGACCTTCACTGCTTTCCCCTGATGTGTGACCGCATGCAGGACACTTCAGAATCCACTTAATCTGATGAGTGAATTTCGATGTTGTGTCAAGTACATCGACTTTCAGGAATCTTGCAGTATTCAACAGGGAGAGGTCTGTAGAGACAATGGTCACAGAATAGTCGGCCTCTTTCTTTGATAACGCAAGCGCAAGAAGCTCGATATCAGTGTCTGACAGAGATGTAAAATCGCCACTCTTCTGTGCGACCTTCTTGACCTCTGCAATATACCCCACAGTTGGAGCTTCCTCACGCAACCGCCCAGTTGAGATGAGCATTTCAGTGCGAGTCTGTGACGGCCTATTTTGGAGTTCCTCTACTACAGAAGGTACTGTAATCATATCTGCACCTTGACTCTCTTGTGCCCACATGGAGAGCAGTGCCCCTGTGTCAACCACATACACCTTATGCATCAAGTTCACCTAGACGCTACTAGGTACCAGTCTGGTCCTCAGTCGATCATAGTAATTGTCGTACAGTCGTATGAAACGGGTTACTCCTTCTGACTTCTTCACCCACACCCTTTCTAGCGGCTGTACATCCCACTGCGCTTGGCCATCAATTACGACTGTCCCCAAGGCTTCAGGCTTAACCAGCTCTATCTCGACATGGCAGTAGTCCGGAACTACGAGAGGCCGCAGTTCAGACCTTGGAGGACAGACGGGGACGACTATGAATGCTCCGAGTGAAGGGGACAATATTGAACCCCCTGCGGAAAGGGCATATGCCGTCGATCCACTTGGGGTAGCAACCATCACACCGTCAGCCCGGCCGAAGCTTATGTTGGTTCCATCGAGATAGATATCGAAAGTCAGCAGGCGACCGTGAATAGAAGAGGCAACGTAAACCTCGTTTAGGGCATCCCGGAAAATCCTGTCGCCAATACCCGAACTCAGATTCGTGCACCTCTCGATTATGCAGTCTCGGCTGAGAACCTTCTCCAATGCGCTCAGGGCACTCGCTACGTCACTCTCCGTCATGAAGCCTACTGTACCCATGTTTATACAAAACAGAGGAGTCTCCTTGTCCCTCAGCTTCGACAGCGTATCAAGAATCGTGCCATCGCCGCCGATCAAGGTCATGAAATCGACATCCATCTTATCAACGGGGGTAGGACTTGCTCGAGAATCGTCTACGTTGCAGGAGCCCGGGCAGATCTGTACTTCGATATTACGGTCTAGGAGGAAGTCCACAATATCTTGGCCAAGCTGATCGGCCTCCGCCCTGCCCGCTCTGCACACGAGACCTACGGCCCTCCGTTTGGATAGAATCTGAGGCTTCTCCTCAATCATGACTGACACATCCCGACAGCGGTTCGGAAACGATTTCTATCACTGTTGCTGTTAAGCATTGCCTAGGCGCCTCGCTGGGTCGCTAGATGACTCCCCATAAAGTATATGAATGCAACACCATGACCGACCGGTAATTGTCTGCAAGAATGCGACGGTGATTCGGATGAGCATTAGGAGAGTAGAAGCCAGGACCCTGAAACCCGGTGGATACGTGATTGTCGATGATATGCCCTCAAGGGTTGTTAATGTGGAAAAGTCAAAGCCAGGCAAACACGGAGCAGCGAAAATCACCTTTGAAGCGGTTGGTTTCTTTGATAACCGGAAACGACAAGCCATCATGCCTGCAGACCGAATGGTCGATGTGCCTATCATAGACAAGAAAGGCGCAACAGTCATCGCTGACATGGGAGAAAACTTCAGCCTCATGGACAGTGACACATTCGAGACCTACGAAGTGCCCAAGCCAGCTGACCAAGACCTCCTCGCTCAAATCACTCTCAATTGTCCAGTTGAGGTCTGGTTCGTCATGGAGAAGCGCGTCATCATGCGCGTGAAATCAGAGAAGTAACTGGCGCGGGTCTCAAGGCCCAGAAGTGTGCGCCGGTTCCTGCTCGGGCCAGCAGGCCAGCCGCAGATATTCAGCGGTTTCGTCGCCGTAGGACCACTATAAGGACCGCAACGACCACTGATGTGCCTGCTAGAATCCCCAGAACTGTTAGCATGGTACTTGGAGCACGCCAAAGGCCCATGTTCGTGAGGTACTGACGCGTGAGATTCGACTTATTCCAGTTACCAAGGGTGTCATTCGCAAAATACTTTGCGTGGGACTCGTAGGTATGACCGTCTTCAGGAAGGGGGACATTGTAGCCGCCGTAGTAGCGATGCCGTACACTACCAGATTCTGACATCGTTACGTTGTGCCACTCCAGCTCAGAGACATTGCTGACACTTCCTATTACCGTCTGTACTCCATCGCCGTCGTTCACCGTGACCGCAAGAAAAACGCTGCCGGAAGAACCAACGAAGTCAGCATAGAAGTCTCCGTACTCGGAAAAAACTGGTCCATCGCTGGATGAGAAAACGGTCATAGGCAAAACTCCTGTGCGCAAGACCATCAAGACGACTATCATCAAGAGAATGGCCCTTCGAAACTCCATCGACGACTGTCTCCTCGGTGTCCCTTCTTCTAGAGCGCATATATGCACTAGGCATAGCGCGTGGGCCATTCCGGGAAAGCAGCCGTTTCGTCTGTCCACAAGTCTTGCTTGATCATCTGCTGAAACGAGAAACAGCGATACGCAGGACGGGACTCCACGTATGAATGCGTAACTGAGGCAACGGGTCTATCTATGAAAGGTTGAACGGACAAGTTTGCGGAGGGTATCATGTCGGTTGTGGCTACTCAAGGTTCGGGCAATAGATTCTCGTCCGATGTGGCGGCTGTCTGCATTTCCGGTCTTGCGCTCGTATCGATTCTAGCGATACTGAGCTTCACCGTGGACTCGGGTTCTTTCAGCGTCGCATGACGATTGACCCGCCACGCACAAACAGGGCACATGAGACTGCTGCCGCCGAGACTGCACGAGAAGCGGGATTGACTAATGTAGCAACCGGAAACGGTAGTTTGTTGTCGTCTGCATATCACGCCATTGCCTGAAGACCCTGTGCCATGTTACATCAGTGAGTCTATCATGGGCCCAATAGGGCGACAGGACGCTTCAGCTTGTGCTTCTGTCTTTGGGGCAGCAGGCAGAATCCTTCTTTGATGTCGTCTCAGGATATACAGCTGGAGTAGTATCTCTTAACCCGATCTCCGGGCGAAGAGCAGTCTTTGCAGACGCTGAATATGTAAAACGGCAGACTAATACTGGACCCGCAGAAGAAGAAGGTCGATTGCCACAATTGCGAGACAAAACAGTACCACTGCTATGATTTCCTTGGTCTTTCTATCCATGTAATGTAGATGCTCCCGGATTGAATAAGAGGATTGCCCATCTTCTTGAAACATTTTCCCCCTCATCGAGTCTGTTGGTGCCTACCTGACTCTCAGCAAATCGATTTCCCATCTTGGCCAGACTGTGTTTCTACAGGAGAGCGTCTGTGTCTGTGACCGTGGAATGGTGCAGCGAATCAAAGCAGCCCGAACAATTCCTAAGGGACGGTGGCGTACACATTTCTGGGCAGTGGAATGGGATTCATAGACGTGGACTGCCCAGAGCTTCCTGCTATTGGAGGAAACAGGACGTGTCACGACGCAAAGCATCGTCGTTTGTGATAGCCATTATCACGGTTCTCATGATGATGAGCCAGCTTGCGCTTGCCTCAGGTTCAAAGATGCTCTGTCAGTTGTCGGCGCCGCAGACCGCCCGCTGACCATACAGCATAAGGGATGTTTCTGAATAATGGTGCGGAGGACGGGATTTGAACCCGCGAATTCCTACGAAATAGGAGCCTGAGTTTCGCAATGTATTTCCAGAGGAATACAGACCTACGCCTTTGACCTGGCTTGGCAACCTCCGCATTGCAGAGCCGAACGGATACAGCAAGTAACTGTACCAAGTCGCCTCTCTCGGCAATCCGAGAGTCATCGAATGATAAGCATTTCTATGAATCAGCAAGGGAGCTTTTCGTGCTACGTCCGATTCCCGAGAAATGCACAATCCATGTCTTCCCATCCGAGATGAAGCCTGTCCATGGCCCAATGGACATATCGATGATGCTTCTGGCATAGGGCCACCCACTCATCAGGATTCAGCTCGCGAAGATATTTCCTCAAACTGAGCAGTCTCCTTCTGCTGTTTCTTGCGATGCATGGGATCATATGGCAGCTGTTTCTACCTCTCCTCCCCGGCATGGCGATTGTGGGCTGCCACTACCTAGCCAAGTTGAGGAGAATCGAGTCTCAACCCAAGTCTGCGTGATCTTCGGCAGCCGGGGCACTTGGTAAGGCCACGATGAAGAAGCGGAGCACGCATCTGTCAGTACTCCACGATTCGTGGAAGATACTTGGCAAGTTTCACAGTGAAGGCGGCTTCGGACGGAGTCGGAGGGCTACCGTCGAAACGTGTGCGTTCAACGAACTCAACAAGCATCTTTCGCATATCCTCTTGGTTCGATTCTGCTATCCTGTCCAGAGTCTCCAATCCAGCATCGTAATAGAGCCTTGCACGCTTCTTAGCCAAGCCCGGAATCCTGGACAGGTCAGCCAATTTCACCAGCTCTAGTATGGCACTAAGAGGAACGCCAGTCCTTTCTGCCAGTTCCACTCTTCCCTCTTCGGTTCGTCCCCCGTCAAGCAAGTGCATAGATGTGAACACTCCATCCTTCCTCAACGCCTGAGTATGTTGATGATTGACGCCCAAGAAGTCTTTCAGATTAGCTACCTTGATGAACTGCAATCCTATCATTTCGTTTACTGCGCAGAGCATCAAGTCATTGGACACAGAGTTATAGTACCGGCTGAGAACCCACAGCCAGACGTTGATCTTTTCCCTTCTGTCCCCTAGCTGATTCATGAAGTCTTTGAGATCTTCAGCAGTTTCCGCTCCAAGCTTCCTCTTTCTGTGTCGTGACAAATACAGCTCAAAGTCCTTCATCTTGCTAACTTCGCGCTCAATCCGCTTCTCAGGTTTGCCGGTCTCCTTCAGATATCGTCTGAACCTTTCTTCATCCAAGACCAACGCCTCCCTCGGCGCTGCTCTATGGCTTCACTTTTAATATTTGCGGGAAATTGAAGATGACTTCCGTCAAGATATCTTCACAAGACAGGCCAGAAGCCAAGGCAGGAGGAACCGATGCAGGAGGAAAGGAGGACTTCGACCTAGGGAGATTCTTTCCGGATAAGTATGGACTCAGCCGAGAGCAGCGTGCATACATGATGAGCCAGTTCGGTCTTGTAGAAAACCACCAGGCAACAAGAGAATTGTTCCCCGCCCGGCCCCCGTGTCCAGCAACACTCTTGACTGCCGACGAATGGCCGCCCAATTGTGCTATAACGAATTCGATGAATATTGCTTGAAGTATGAATCGTCCGGGATCAAACGGAGGCGGAGTAGGCCCTACGCCTCTAGTCGCACAGGATTAGGTCCTATGCCTTTGACCTGGCTTGGCAACCTCCGCGTTGTCGCAGGTCACGCCCGTGAACCTTCTAATGTATCGTAGGATGAACTAGCTCTTCAATGACAATAGGACATCGCTCAGACGAATCATGTCAGGACAGGCGCCTCGAAGAGCCTTGATCTTCTCGATGTGCCGAATTATCCCACTCTTGTCAATGACAAAGACCGCTCTGTTGCCATACCCTTCCTTCGGAACAAAGCAATCGTACGTCAAACTGACGCCTCCAAGAGGATCGCGATCGGAAAGCACGGGGAAGCTGAGCCCTCCAATCTCCTTGACCCAATCTCTGTTGTAATCGATCGAATCCATGTTCACCACCAGAATCTCGGTGTTCAAAGCGTGGAACTCGTCCGTTCGTTCTTGATAGAAGCGAATATCGTCCTTGCAGGATTTGGTGAGTGTGCTAGGATGCAGAACCAATACAACGTTCTTCTTCCCCTTGAAGTCCGACAGGCGCACTTGACTGCCATTCTGGTCCGGAAGTGTAAAGTCCGGTGCCTTCTCACCTATATTTAGGCATACGTTCTGCTCGCGTGGTATCATTCCGACTTGCCTCCCTTTCCTAACACAATTCCTACAACCATTATAAGGTTAACGATTGTGAACCATCACGCCTCAGCTCTGAATGAAGCGGTTTTCGAACGGCAAAGTGAGAATCTAGTCCGTTGAGTCCGCAAGATGCGCCCTTAGCAAGCTGCAGCCACCCACCTCCGGTTGGAGATCCGGACTAACAAGAGCCGCGCCAATTGCCCCATCATATACCACGCGTCCTCGCCTCATGACCAGTACAGAATCAGCCCAGTTCTCGAGAAAGAATCTGTCATGAGTCGTGTACATTACGCTCACTCTCTCTTCTCTCCTCAGATTGTTCACAATATCAAGAAGACCTGCAATCATGGGATAGTCTAGTCCTGAGAACGGTTCGTCCAACAGCAGTATCTTCGGACGCATGGCAATGATTCCTGCAAGAGCTATGCGCTTCGCCTCACCATGGCTGAGTTGGTTCACAGGTCGCCCTCCCAGCTCCGACAGACCCACGATATCTAGTGCTTGTTCGACCCTAGCGCTGGTCTCCTCTTCAGTCAGTCCCTGATTTCTTGGACCAAAGCTGATATCCTCCCAGACTGTCGGAGCGAAGAGTTGATCCTGCGGGCTCTGAAACAGGAATCCAACGTCTTGCCTGACAGACCAGAGGTTATCCTTGTTTACAGGGCGTCCGAATACACGAATCTCACCTTGCCTTGGCTGCAGTAGACCTAGGATTAGTCGGAAGAGTGTAGTCTTTCCGGAGCCATTGCGCCCTGCTACCGCCTTGAGCTCTCCCTGTCTCAATTCAGTAGTGACATTGTCGATGGAGAAGCTAGGATAGCTGAAGAAGACATGTTCGAGCTCGATCGGTTTTATCACGTTAGAACACCTGAACCGGAATCGGGAGAATGCCACAGAGAATAGAGGCCAGAAGAAGGACTACACCAAGAAGGAGAGTATCGGAGCGATGAAACCCTGTTCCTGACGGGCGGAATTGCTTTCCCAAACCCCTCAACACCATTGAGTCATAGACCACGGTGCTTCTGTCAAATCCTCTGTCTATAGTTGTGCCGATGAGAAAGCCTACTGAACGTATCTGCACTGAACGCGCAGCGCCACCGAGACCCCGAAGGAGCTGAGACTCGTGCATGACTCTTCGCTCGTTGACAAGCTGAGGAACATATCTGAGCATTATGAGTAATGACCCTATGACTGGCATTGGCAGTCGTAGGCCGTACATAGCACCCACAAAATCACTAAGAGCCATGTGCGACAACGTGCCCACAAAGAGAAGTACGATTAGTGACATTCTGAGGGTCAGCATGAATCCCAGGGTGAGGCCTTCGAGATAGATCTGGAATCGACCAAACGGAAGCGAGATAGTTGCAAGGACAGTGCTTCCGTACATGAACGGTACCATTACAACCCAAAACAGGACCAACACCTCGAATCTGGCAGCCAATGAGATTACTGGTCTCCACCGGGTGCGAGAAGCTACTCCACACGCGACAATCAGGAACCCTAGAAGGAGCACTATACGAAGATTCGTTTGGATGGAGACTAGAATAGCCGTTGCGACAGACGCGATAATCATAGCTTTGGGAGAGAAGACACCTGAAGCCTTTCGGCCTTCAACAAAGGGTAATAGAAAATCGTTCAACCCAAAGCCTCCTAGTCCAAAGGACTTTTCTGTCCTATTAGTGCGCTTTGAGTCACATCGAGTTTCTTGCGGCCGGAGAGCAACGAAATCACGCTCGGTCGTGCTCTCACAAAATAGGCAAGTACCATACATGTCACAATAGCTTCGCCTACACCGATAACAGCGTTAACTCCCACGATAGTCAGGAATGCGATATAGCCAAAACCAGCAACTGTGAAAAACTCAAGGCCCAGAACCACTGCTGTCACAACGACTGCTACGTATGAGGCCACTGCAGTAGCTGTCAAGACAGACCACCTGTCATTGAGGTGGGTTCTAAGCGCCTTGAAAATCAGGAGCGAAAGAGACCAACCTACTAGAGAGCATACAATGCCCATATTGAACAGATTGAGACCGTAGGTCAGGAGACCGCCGTCCCCGGTCAGCGCCTGCACGAACAACACTAGTCCAATCACTATGATAGCAGCCCAGGGACCTACCATGATTGCGAGAAGAGTGGAACCCATCAAATGACCACTCGATGGCGGCACAGGAATGTCAACAAACTGTATTCCAAATACGACTGCAGCAAGGACACCCATGTAAGGTACTAGGCGATCATCAAACTGTTTGCTCAGTCTTCGCCCGGACAACACGAGCATGATTCCGCTCAAGGCGAACATGAGCACCTGCAGCCAGAAGGGGACGATGCCATCCGGTACGTGCAACTGGATTCCCTCGTGTTTGAAGACGGATGTTTGTCAAAATGATATTCTTAAGTGTGTTACTTTTCCTAGAATCGTGTTACTATATGAAGGGGTTCGTGTTACTTTGACTATCAAGAGATTTGGCGTGTCCGTCCCTGAGGATTTGCTTGATCGCTTTGATGAGATTGTTGAAATCAAGGGCTATGTAGGCCGCTCTGAGGCAGTCCGCGATGCGATGCGAGCATGTATATCTCAGTGCGAGTGGGAGTCAGGTCAAGAGGGGAATCGAGCAACTTTAAGCGTTGTTTACGAGCACAAGCCACGACTAATGACTGAGTTGGTGAATGCTCAGCACGATGCGGCAGCGCATGTAATTTCCACTGTACATATTCATCTGACTCGTTCGCACTGTCTGGAGGTATTAGCTTTAGAAGGCAAAAGAGCCGATATCGAGAATCTCGCTAACAAAATCGGTGGTCTATCAGGTGTCGAGTTTGCGAGGCTGTTCGCCTTCTCATTAAGCGATCGTGACGAACCCCATGCATAAGTGAGAACTCGTAGACAATTAATCGCTCGGGGACCGCAGTTGACGTGACGACGAGAGTGCGACTAGAAGCGGATTCGCAAAAGGGAATGGGGCCCGGGGCGGGAATCGGACCCGCGCGAAAGGATCCACAGTCCTCTAGGCTACCAGAGGGCTCGCAGACCACAAGGTCGAACGAACTACCTCACCCAGGCCATTGCTCGACCCCATGCGAGAAGACGCCGGGAGTCATGCGGGTACGGCGCTTATCTTCTCAGGTTATAATTGCTTCGAAACCATCTGCTAAGCCCGAACCAGGTTCTTCATTCCACAACGGTTATAGTAGGACGGACCCGACCAACCCAGAGCGGTGCTATGCAGATGTTCGAAGACAAAGGGTTGACAACCTCGGAGGTGACCCAAATGCTTCAGTCGTTACTGGCAGACGATGTCGGCTTCGCAAGTGGGCGTCCGGTTGCTTCAATGTCCACGGAGCCCCATAGTCTGGGCGTCGAGGTCTTCTCAAGGTCAATGGAGAAGAATGCAGGCCGTTTTCATACCTTTGCCGGCTCAGCAAAGGTGGAGCGCGAAGTGATAGACATGATTGGGGACCTGCTACATCTTGCTGAACCTTTTGGCACGACGACTTCCGGGGGAACCGAATCCAACATTCTGGCCATGCTCTCACATCGCGAAGCTGCAAGGAAGAAGACCGGCATGCGTGAGATTATCGCCTCCAAGACGGTTCACGCCTCTGTTGACAAGGCCGCCTGGATTCTGGGCATGAAACTAGTCAAGACGGAAGTCGACGACCAGTTTAAGGCAGTACCTGATGCAATCGAGCACGCGATTGGCCCAAACACGGTTGGCATCTTTGCCACCGCAGGCACCACGTATCTGGGCCAAGTGGACCCAATCGAAGAGATTGCGGATATAGCCAGCAAACACAGACTGCCGCTTCACATAGACGCTGCATTCGGAGGGTTTGTGATACCTTTTCTGAACGACCTCGGGATTGGCCATCACGCCTTCGACTTCCAAGTGGACGGCGTCACGAGCGTAAGCACAGATCCACACAAGATGGGGCTGGGACCAATACCTTGCGGCTGCATTCTATTCAGGTCTGAGCGTCACCTGAAGACAGTAACAAGACAGGTTCCCTACCTGAGAGGAGCAAGTGCATTTCAGCCAACACTGCTGGGCACAAGGCCAGCAGGTTCGATACTCGGAACATGGGCTGTAATGAAACACCTCGGAAGAAGCGGGTACAGGTCAATCGTCCGACAATGTATGAAGCGGACGATGAATATCAAGGACCGGGTCGAACCCAGCTCGACATTGAGCTTGGCGATTCAACCCGTGATGAATATCCTTGGAATAAAGACCAAAGTGGTTTCGCTCGAGCTGGCAACGCAAAAGATGGAAGATCGGGGATGGCGAATCGATTTGTCGCCTTTGCCACCAACCATGAGGATTGTCGTCATGCCGCACATGACAGATGGAACCGTGAATGCGTTGCTCAATGACCTTGAAGAGGCAGCAGGCACGGTGCCATCGGACTAGCTCTCACGCGCGGCTGGACGCTTCAGTTCATCGATCTCATCTTCGAGCTTAGCGATACGCTGCTCTTGATCCAGAACGGTGTTGAGCAACACCGAGATCAGACGCCCATAGTTCACTGAGTAACCCTCACCGCGCGCGAGTATTCTGGCCTCCTCCAATCTGCGGGCAGCATTGGTAATTGACTGCTTTGACACTTTCCGCTCCTCGACCAAGCGGTCAACGGTCTCTCGAACCTCTCTGGGTGCAACATTAGGACCCTTCAGAGGTTCCAGGAGACTGTGAAGTATCATCAGGCCAGCGCTCATTCGCGGGTTCGTCAGTTTTGAGAATGCCATGTCTAGCTCAGATTTCATGAAAACCCGCTTCCTGTGAGGAGTAAACGTTTCGTTCGAGAAAAACCTTTCCGGTAGGCTCCTGAGTGCTTGATTGGACATTGGATTTGCCGCGACACACGCGGCGTTTACTTGTGACAGCAATGGATATAAGAAAACACTCGCGGCCTGCGGAAGTATCAGGGTTAGGCGGAGGTCAAGCCGTAGCGTTGACAGGACCGAGGTCTCATTTTGACGAGACAGAGTTCAGACGATTCATGAAACGCAATCAGAAGAAAGACAATATCATCAAGGGGAGCCTTCAGTCTATTCATGTGTTCGAAGAATTCCTCAAAGAGAGTGGAAGAGACTCCGGCACACCCTCGAAACACGACCTTGATGCCTTCGCAAGCACGATTGGCGATGTAAGCAGAATCAAGAACCTGATGCATGCTCTAAGATACTACTATGAATTCATGCAGAACAAGCCCATGGCTGACAAGTCCACAGAAATCAGGGCCAGATTCCTCCAGAAGAAAGCCTTCAAGCTTAAGGATCTTGTCGGTGTCAAACCAATTGCCGTTAGCAGACTAGCTCAATATGGCATTCGAGATGCCAACCAGATGGTCAAGGCAGGGCAGACCGAGTCCGACCGAAGAAGACTCCAAGAGGAGACTGGATTACCGCTTGAGACTATCTTGGAGCTGGTGAAGATGTCAGATCTCACAAGGATATTCGGCCTGAAGGCAATAAGAGCAAGGCTGTACCACGACTCTGGCGTTGACACCGTGGACAAGATGGCCAGAATAGATCCTCTAGAGCTGATACGAGTCACGAGCGAGTTCATTCGGCGGACCAGATTTCAAGGGATTCCGCCTACTCCCAAAGAAGCCCAGTTTACAGTCAGGGCCGCAAGGGATCTGCCGCTTCTAGTCGAATACTAAGCCATACGTTCCAACATCGAACCGGTTGGCTGGCCCCCCGCATGTGATGTTCCGTTAGTTCGTTTCTTGCAGATGCTCAAAGCAGTACCGCCAGCTTCTCGAGAGACTTTGTCTCCATATCGCTCACTCTTACCAAGAGATTCTGAACTGGCTTGACGAACTCGGGGAAGCTTGATACCTCTAGCCGGGCCTCCTTCAACAAGGCTGGGACAGCCTCTACAAGATGCCTTACACTGCCTAAGGCGCTCAGACCTCTTGTTTCCAACTCATGGTTTGCAGACCATTGTATCTCTCGTAGCCTTCGCAATGAAGGGAGACTGTCAGGTAGTAATTCGTTGGCAATCTCACTCCAAGTATCCGATATCTCAATGAACTCTTCTGAGGCATTAATCAGAGCGTTGTTGTCCATGAGGTCGCCAGCCTCTCTGAGGAAATCTGCGTATATGCGCCTGAAAATAGCTCCTCCTGAGCCCCCGGTCTCAATGTAGATGTAATGCATCATGAGAGCGTGGGCAAGATCCTTGGGATCAGGAATCATCTTCGGATACTTCTGAAGTTCCTTGCTCCACTTCACAATCCCCTTGACTCCTATGTTGGAGATAGGCGGATTGAGAAGAGCTCGGATATTCTCTCTAATAGCAGCTGGAATAATCGTCTTCAGAGGAGTTAGACTCTTCGGAAAGTGGAATCTCACCATTTGGTTCATTGCTGGAAACGGCTGAAACTCCGAAGCACGTGCCTTTTGCAGTTTCTCCAGAGACATTGTGGCAGTTCCATCGAACCTATCAGAAATGTAGACAAAGTCCTTTGACTCGTCGATTCCGTATACAAGGATGTTATGTTCACCAAAATGGTCGTCCTCACCGGTCAGCAAGTGATCCAAGTAAGCCATATCGACGCAAACGAGGCCGGGCTGGTTTTCGCGTAGAGTCTCCTTCAGGAAGATATGTGCCTTCTTGACGCTCTTTGTAAGGATAGCATCATAGTCGCCTCCGAGTCTGTGCGCAGCCTTACTCAATATGCCGGGGAAACGACGGCAGTCAGCTCTATTCATTCCACCGACAATTGGATATGGCATCAGTTTCATGAACCAATAGATGAAACCCAATCCGGACGAGATTCCAACCAGCATTGGCTCACTGATGTCGTAACCCATATGATGCATCAGTCGGACCATGGAGCTGGTTTGGCAGTTCTTCCCTCCTCCAAAGTGATGAAAATCCAGTACTATCCTTTCACTGCCTATTCCTTCGGGCACGAACTCCTTCGTATTTTGACGCACCAAGTGAACCGTGTCTCCCTTTCTGTCGAGCATGGCATTCAAACAGCAACGGAATATGTCTCTTGCTTCAGCCCTCGATTGATCCCTCGCGTTTTAAGCCATTCTGACTTCGAGAAGCCCTTGAAACCGCGACCTTCAGAAGATGGCGGCCTGTATCTCATCACGGCACAGTACTCCGGAAGACGCGGTCAGCAGAACGTTCTCCATCGCAGAACAGGTTATTAGTACATCTAGACTGACTGAGTCCGTTCGACAGACAGACGGAGGAAATCTTGTGCCTAACATGGCCCGAATCTGCATTGGCGTGGCAATCATCGTGGGTACGTTTCTCCTCGGAATGATAGGGATGATTAACGCGATCACGTCTGGCACATTCGATGTCGTATTAATCCTGGTCTACACACTCGGAGTTCCTTTCTTGGGCTTCCTTTTCGCTATACCGTTCCTGTGTACGGGCGTGCGAGAGGGCATCACCACGCCACCGGGCGGCACCGTCTCGGTCAGGTACGTTCCGCCATCAACCCAAAGCCAGCCAGCCGCTGGAGCAACGTACGTCTATGAGCCACCGACTGTTTGCCCAAGTTGCAGAGGAAAGCTCACCAGCTCCAACGTCGATTGGGTGGGGCCTCTCACGATTAAGTGTCCCTACTGCGGCTCTTCTGTGCCGGCAGTGAAGCGGCAAGTGTAAGAGACAGGCCCCACGCCCTCTTGAGTTCTCCCTGAATCTGCAGTCAGAACTCACCTATGATGCCATATTTCGACCATCATTCATCAAAACGTTTTTAATGCCCCTCCAGTTCTGCGCGGGTCACGCAGCCCAAGGCGAGGAGTGATTCAGTGGCAGAAGATGCCGAAAAGGCGGATGTCGAACGTGAAGAAGAGATTCCCCCACGCAAAGACGTCAGCCGCGAAGAGAAGACCGAAGCATATGAGGGATTGCCGAAGCGTTCCTATCGTGAAATGCTATCGGACCCTGTTGGGCTCATATTCAATGTGCGAATGTTGCGCCGGTTTGTGCAAATTCTCTTCATCGTCGGGATAAACGCATATTTCGTAGCATCTCTGAGCGGAGGAGAGGCGTTCACAGCTTTCTGGCGAAATATCAGTTTCATTATCCCCGCCCTGCCGATCCTGTCACCACTGCAAGCTCCGGCTGCCATACTCGCGGGATCATTTGATACCTTCGAGAGGGAGTTCGCAAGCGGATTCTTTCCTTTCTATACCCTGGGCACAATGATAATCGTCCTTATTGTCTTGGGGAGAGCCGGATGCGGTTGGATGTGCCCGTTTGGCACCCTGCAGGATTTTGCAACGCTTCCCAACCGGAAGAAAATCCGACCTGCACCAAATACAGAAACTGAGATGCGCCGCCTGAAAGCGTACATATTCATCATCGTGATGTTCTTGGCTGTCTGGGTGGGCGTAAGCAAGCTCACAGGTACGTCGGCAGCTCTTACGGCAGCGTTGGGACCATTCGCAGAAGCGGCGTTCGATCCATTCAGCCCTGCCTACATCCTGTTTGTGGCTTTTCCCTCAATAATCAGTCGTGGACTCTGGCCCACAGGCCTCGGCAATCTGTGGTATGTCCTGCAGTGGGGTTGGTTCATTCCTCAGCTCATCTTTGTCATCGTGATACTTGCTATCTCTTTCTGGTTCCCAAGAGCATTCTGCAGGTGGCTATGCCCTGCAGGGTGGATCTACGGAATCTTCTCTAAGGATTCACTGATCGGCATCGGAAGAAACCCTGCAAAATGCACTCCGGACACGTGCAACATCTGCGAAGTGGTCTGCCCGATGAACATCAAGATTAGACGCTTCCCGTACCAGCACATGCACAGTCCAGACTGCATACTTTGCTTAGAATGCAAGTCACATTGCCCCAGAAAGGCGATTGTCATAAGATTCTCATGAACGGCTCCTGACGGCTTCTTGTGCCACATCGCCGAACTCTTCCTCGGCTCTAGCAAAGAGCTGCATGAACCGAAGGCCAAGCGGAGTGACTGTGGCACCTCCGCCGCCAATCGTACCACCTTTGTGCGTCTCTAGGAGAGTGGCATCGATTCTCTTCTCGATCTTGCGAATTACTCCCCATGCGTACCTGTAAGACATTCCAAGCTTCTTTGCGCCCTCAGTGATGGTTCCAGTCTCTTGAACAGCTTTCAGAATCATGTATGCCCCCGGACCGAATACAGGCTTGCCATCGATTTCCAGCCACATCTTCCACCGCACTGAGAGAGAACGTGTGATTCGACTATCCTCACTCATCTGAGACTCTGCGTCTCCTTTTCTCACTATGATATAGACATCAGAACGACATAATGAAGAAATCTATGGATGTCCCCAGCGGAGACGTTCTGGTTTGGTGTCTTTCCTGAATGCTTTCTTGACCGTCTTGTAGTGGTCAGAACAGAGATATGTGGTCCGCGCGGACGCGTCTTTCAGTCTCAGGCCGCTTGCCGTGACGCTTGCCGTTATCCTTGGTGTGGCAAACGCTCGCTTGGAGGGGTTATTACATCCAGCCACGCTGCATGTCTTATCGGACTTCTCCAAAATCACCACTTCAACTACATATGCCGACTTGATATCATTATAACTATGTTGGCGCTATCGGTCAGTGCCGCGCGGAGTCAGCACGGGCCCCTTTGAAAAGTCGAATAGAATATGCTCGTCACATCCTCGCCTAAGGCGAAGCGCACTTGAATCATCGACAGTGCCAATCATATTGGATGTCATACCGTGCTTCGCCGCGATACTAGCGACCTTGGTAGCGTTGTCATGAGACAGCGTGATGAGAAAGCCCAATGATATGTACATCCTGATCCAGTCTTCAAATTCGATAGATGGTGGACAAGTCTGTTCCACGGACTCAAGGTCGATGCACCCGCCTTTTCCCGAGTATTCGAGTAGCATGCCCACCGTGCCCACAAGTCCGGCTACCGAAACGTCCTTTGATGCGTTGACAAGGTGCATCCGAGCAAGCTCGTTCATTATGGATAACCTTTCCAGGACGACCTCCGACTCACGTTCTACGACTGAATCCCAACCCAAACGGTAGCTGGAGCCACGCTTACCAGTTTGGTCAAACAGAAGAACAATCACATCCCCGATCTTGGCTCCACCCGCCGAGAGAACATCACGCTTTCTCACTCTGCCCGTCGCAGACCCGACAACATACGTGAACTTGGATCG
>PRDJ01000076.1 GCA_003345555.1 Candidatus Thorarchaeota archaeon | reverse complement strand
GCAGATTCTTCCACACCTTTTTCCCTTAGGAATTCGCACTCTGCACCAGCGCCAGCTCCGAAGCCAGTATCAGCAGACAAAACCGGTCTGTGCCGTCGAGGGAACGCGTTAGGGAATTCAGAAAGCCTGGTGTGGACAAGTCTCGCAAGCTTAGCTTATATGCCTCTTCTCTCATATGCATGGCAGTGACAATGTTGGGGGCAGTTGTCAGCTCGTGAACGATAGCTTTGAGGAGTTCGACAGAAGACTTGCCGACGGCAAACGCCCGGTATACGAGGAGGGTCGAGACATAATGCTGCCCATTCTGTTTGGGTTGCTGTTCTCAATGCTTGGACTGATTGTGCTTTTGTTTGCACAGTTGACTGCGTATGGCCTGCTGCTAATGACTTCCTACATCGTGATTGCCTTGGCCGGTACTATAAAGCACCAACGTCTCGTGAGGAAGTTCAGCTGCCTAGGACTAGGACGAAAGACGATCAGTCGGGGTGTGTCTTTCTTCGACCTGCATTGCGCAGCTCTGGATCATTTGGAATCAGCTGTTACATGGGGAGAGTCACGTACTAATCTTCTGCAGGAAAGAAAGGAGCAGATAGACGCCGCACTCCAACTGGCCATCAAACTGGGTGACAAGGTCGAGTGGCCTTGCAGTGAGATTGAGCAATGGAAGAGGCTACTGCACTCCGGTCGCATGGCCGGCACAGTCTTTGCAGCCTTTGTATCAGTTGTTGTCCTCTCGGCCCTTCTTTCTCTGGTCTTTTCTTTCTCAGGCCTTTCATTTCTTATTGCCGTGTTGATGTTGCTATATTGCGCACTGCCCATATTGGGTCTGATGTGTCAAGAAAGAAGAATCCTCTTTAACAGAAGGGGCTTGGATCATCTTGTATGTACTGAAAGCATTAAGCTGAGGGAGACAATCGCACAGATACTGACGCTTCTCGGCAGGGAGTCCAGATGGCCGCTGGTGTTCCACCTTGCCCATGACTTCGAAGGTCTCGTGTACACAGGCGTAAGAGACACAGAATCTGGTCGGTTCTTGTTGAAAGAAGCTGTGTTGTATCCAGTAGGCGGCTCCGGGCAAACGGCAGACGGAAAGCCAGACAGCTACTGGGTGTCAGAACGATGAGTTCTTCCTTTTTCTTCACTGTTCAGAACGCGTAGGGCCCGCAAGCTTATCCACTTGCTCGGCGCTCCTTCTTCTTCAATCTGTACCCAGGCTCGTTTGGTCTCGGAGAAGTCGAGAAGCCAACATCCGTCGGGCTGCTGCTTGGTCCGAACAAGGTCATAAGCTTCATGCATGCGCTCATCGCTTACTCCTAGGCTTGTTAGAACGTCGGTTGCCTCTAGGGCATCGCTTCTCCAGTATCTGGGGAAAGCGAACTTGAGCCAAGCACGCTTGATCGCAGGTTCCCCTTTGGGATTGACGCGATAGAAACAGACATGATTGTCGAGGCAAGTCTCCACCTCCTGATCGATGATTGCCCGAAGCTTCTTCGACCTCCTACTTGGTGGAATAGCCGAGAAAGCACTCAGCGCCTTTATCCCACCCATGTAGCAGTTCGGCGGACGAACCTTCATGGGGTTGGCGGAATATACAGAGCAATGCCATCCTCCTTTGTCTTCGTGGGTTTCTTCGAGGAAGTTTATAGCCGCCTGCGCCAGAGGATGATCCGCATGGCCGAGAAGTAGGGCCGCCCGAAGAGCGACGGCTGTCATGCACCACAGCCAGGTGGAGGTGTCCTGTCCTCGTTGCCGGCTATCGGCAGGTCTGTATTTTATCCTTCCCGTTGGCAGCTGATAGTGTTCGTGCAGGAAGTCTAGAGCTCTTTCTGTGGCTTCTCCAGCTTGCAGACCCATCTCACCCAACAACAACAGCGAGAACACGGTTCCTTTCTCTTCCCAAAGGTCTCCCCGAGCTCCGCGCCAAGAGCCGTCCGGCAACTGGCGTTTGAGAATCTCAGCCACCGGTTGGCTCTGTTGAACGGCCTGTCTTGCTGCTTCGACTTCTGAATCGCCGGGTACAAGCCCTTGGAGATCTATGAGAGTACGATAACGAACCGATGGGTTCTCAGGTTGGAGGAGCCAGTCGATGGTTGAGGTGCACAATGCCACAGATTACAGTCCGCGTCAGTCTTTAAGTACTAGACGGATGGACAATCTGTCTTACGAGTTCAAGCACATCAAATGAAGCCCAAATCCCTACGGTTCTGGAGTCCGGGGCACGGGCAATTGCGAATCGTCATGAGTGGGAGAGAGGATCCAGAAAAAGTGGAGAAAAACCACCTGTAAAGAGGCGAGAATACGGGAGAAAAAACAGGATTCTCAGTTACACACAAAGACGAGTCAATTGTAGACCTTGTGAGAAAAACTGACCCTAGGACGTTAGCCGTCTGGGCGGTTGATTGTGTCGAGCGTGTCATGCCATACTTCGAAGAGAAATATCCAGAAGACCACCGCCCCCGGAAAGCCATTGAAGCACTCCGAAAATGGATACATACTGGGATATTCAAGATGGCAGACGTGCGCAAAGCTGCACTTGATGCTCATGCGGCTGCTCGTGAGGTAGGACAAGATAATGCGGCTCGCTCTGCCGCCCGTGCCGCAGGTCAAGCGGTGGCAACTGCACATGTTCGCACTCATTCTATTGGTGCTGCGAATTATGCCTTACAGGCTATTCATAGAGCCACCAACTCCTCTGATGCCGATGCTGCAATAGCAAGAGAGAGAGACTGGCAATACCAGCATCTACTTCAACTGCGGAATAGCCAGAGCCTCGCAGATAGAAGCCTAATTAGGAAAAACAGATAGGACGCTTGAGGATTTCATTACTAGATCCATTACCTGTCTTGAATCAACCAATGGAATAATGACAGGTATGATGACAATGTCTTCAGGCCTATCGGTCGATGGAGATGCCTTTGTCCCGCCGATACCCTAGACTTTCCGACTGTCTTCGATTATCTTCAGGATTTCAGCTTCAACTGTTGGGGTCATTTTTGGCTTCGTCTTTATTCGTCCAACCTCTTCCCCAGTCTTCTTGAACACGATTATCGTGGGACTGCTAGTAATACCGAAGACGTCTACCTCTTTCGGACTTGGCGGCACTGCCCAGAACTTCGGTGAACCATACGGCGGCTTCTCCATGCCTCCAAGAGCCCTAATCTCTATACCGATTTCTTTCTCGAGCAAAGAGAGGACGGGCACTGCTTTCGCCGCATCGCTGCACCAGTCGGCAAACAGAGCCACAAGGATGTAGTCCTTTGCGTAAGGTCTGAGCTTTTCTAAGACTTTCTTGTCCAACTTGTATTCTTGAGCCAGCCTTTTGAAACCCCCTCTGTATGAAGGCTTCATGTTCTCGATATACTGAGTACAGGAAGCGCAGTCAGTCCGAACGTCACTTAGTGTTGGCACATTTCGCACCTCGTAATCATTATTGTAGGCAAGTGTACCTTAGGTACCCCGCCATTAGGTCACAGATTCCAAGTCTCCTCAAAATGCATCTGTCTTTGCACTACTCATCTGTTGCGCAAACGATGTCCGTTCCCTTCTGTCCTTTCTTGCTTTGAAGCGGCGACATCTGAATAAGGCGAGCAATCTCATTCAGGTTCCTGCTATGTTTCTGTTCGTCTTCCTTGAGGTGGGTCAACAGAAGCTGTGCAATCGGATCTTTCGTGAGCTTCAGGGCCTTGGATACAAGGTCGGTCATGGTGTCTTCTTGAGCTACGATTTCCTTCAGCTTCCTTTGCAGCTTGACTCGGTCCACGTAACGCTGCACCTTCGCACTCCATTGGTCACACGGCATCTCTTCCAACATATCAACAATTCCTCGCAGGAACTCGGCGTGCTTCGCTGTATCCATTCTAACGTCCATGAGCACGAGCTTGACCGCGGCCTCCGCGGCACTATCTTCTTCCTGCTTGACTGTGTCAAGGGTTTGTGTCTCAACTGATATTTGCTGCTTGAGCAGGTCCGATATCTTTCGACTCTCAGTTGTTGCCATTCTCTCTGCTCCTTTCTATGCGATGGGTTAACAATAGTAAACTACCTTAAAAACCTATGCACCAAGCTACGACGCAAACTGCCATTCGGGCTATAGGCGTTTAGTCTGGATGCAAGAGGCCTCTGCATTCGGGGTGATCGAACGTTTGTTCGCTTTCGTAATCGTTACCAAGGAACTGGTCAATCATCAAAGCGGCGTAATTCCCTGTGCCTACTGCCATGGCCACTTGCTGAGTAATTGGTCTTACGTCTCCTGCAGCCCAAACTCCTTCGATGTTGGTCTTGCCTCTGTGATCTGTAATGATGTTTCCCTTTTCGTCAACTTGAATGCCGATGCTCTGTGCAAGTTCAGACCTTGCTCTTGCCACGTGGGCAACGAGGAAGACCTCTGTTTTGATTTTCTCACCATTGGTGAGAGTCAAAGACTGTACCCTGCCAGGTCTCGGGAACTCGACAGACCTTATCTTGCCGTGAATCCACTCGAAAGGAGCGGCATTGAGTTTGCTCTGGTCCTGCTCCTCGAAGGGAACGTACGCATCCTCTGTCATGAGGATTCTTACTCTCTTGGCAAATCTGCTGACCGCGTTTGCGACATGCAGGGCGCTGCCAACCGAGCCTGCGTTAACAACAAGCACATCTTTGTCGCGACACAACGGCGCTTCACAGTCCGGGCAGTAGAAGGCCGCGTTGCCAACGTCAGCTACGGGTAGCCACAGTCTCCATTTGCCGTCCACTAGAGGATGTTTGCGGGCTGTGCCGGTGGCGAATATCAGGGTCTTGCACCTATACTCAGATTCGTCATTCGTTCTATAGCTCTTTTCTGTTCTGAGCTTGAACTCGGGGTACCGTCCGCTCACTTCAGCAACGTTGGCCGCCTTGAAGACTGCCCCTGCTGACTGGGCAAGCCCTTGGAGCTGACGCAGCAGAGTTCGCCCCTCGAAGTAGGTGGGTCCTGCGGCGAAGTTCATGATAGAGTTAGTATGAAAACACATGGGGCTGGTTCCTCTGTCAAGAACTAGGACAGATCGTTTATGATATGCGAGATGAAGTGCTGCCGAGCAGCCAGCGGGGCCTCCGCCTATTACGATAGTGTCACAGAGCCTAGGAACGCTCAACGATTTTCCTCAGATGGACCGTGCAAACCCTTTCTAATATCTCTATTCGACTGGTTCATCAAGTAGGTGTTGGCACCAGCGAAACTTGAGATAGGGCTCCTTCACCCCAGACACGTACCGCCGGCTTGTCGACCGAGATCGAACGCGGCCGAGTTTGCTTCGACGGTCTTCCTTGGCACTAATGAGAGCAGGGCTTTTCTGACGGCTTCGGTGGGAATAGGGAAGTCCGGACAAGCGCAAGCCGCTCCGACTAGCACTGAGTTTTCCGTAAGGGGATTTCCGGCTTTCGTTGCAAGCTCAAGAGAATCCAGGGCAACTATCTTGTGCGTCACTGCATTAAGCCTCTCGACGATTTGGTCGACTGTGACGTACTTTCTCTTCTTCTCTTTGTCTAGGGCTACTGCTCCAGTCTCCGAAGGTGGGGGCATTATCCTCTTGCTCATTATGACAACTCCGTCATCCCTCAGGTACTCAACGTATCTTAGGGCCTCTGTTGCCTCCATGGCAATTACGAGGTCAGCCTTGCCATATGGAATAAGTGGAGAGATTGGCTTGCCAACTCTAAAATGGACATAGATGGAGCCGTGTCGTTGTGACAGGCCATGTTGCTCGCCCGTCATCACTTCCAGACCCGAGTCGACTGCCGCTTTGCCTAAGATTGCAGACAGAAGCATGAGTCCTTGGCCACCAACGCCGCAGAACATGATATCATAAGTGTCCTTCATTCTATCACCCCGGAGTTCCACTGCTCATATGTGCCGGCCCTTCGGTTGTTCCATCAACGTGCGCAGGAGCACTGGTTGGACATACTTGGCGGCACTCCAAACAGCCGTCGCAGAGGTCAGTCTGAATACGCATCTTGGAATCTGATTCGTCAACTGTGATTGCAGGGCAGTAGAATTCCTTTACACAGTTGTATATGCTGCGGCAAGTGGTCTTGTCGTTCACGCTTCGGACTATTGGCACTTCGCTTTCTCTTCGAAGATGATCCCCATAGAGCGCACATTCGCGTCGCGATATGACAACAGAGAACCCCTTAGCCTGCAGAGCATCCATGATTGGCTTCACACAGTCGCGAGTGTGGTAAGGGTCGATTACCGTTATGCTGTCGGACCCGAGAGCCTCAAACATCTTTTCCATGATTATCTTCCTTGCCGGCTGCTCTCCAGCGTCCAAGGGGCTATTGGGATTGTATTGCTGACCTGTCATTGCGGTAATGCTATTGTCGAGTACGAATAGTGTCACATTGGCATTGTGATGGATCAGGTTCACAATCCCGGGCAGAGCCGCATGGTAGAGAGTCGAGTCGCCGACCATTGCTATGACTTTGTCATCCAGTGCCATCTCCATGCCCGCGGAAAGCCCAACAGAAGATCCCATAGACAACATCGAGTCACTGAAGTTGTTCGGAGCAAGCATAGCCATCGAATAGCAGCCAATGTCGTTGTTGTACACTATCTTATCTCGAATCCGGAGGCGTGATAGCGCCTGCCTGATTGCCCAGAGTGTCCCTCTATGTGGACAGCCTGGACAGAAGATGGGATTGCGCTCGAGCAGGATTGACTTCAGTTGGTCTGCACGCTTTGTGACCGCATCATAATCAAGGCTCAAAGGCTTCTTGAGAAACTTGGCGAGAGCCTTCTCAACGATGGGCACATTGTACTCGAGCATCTCGCTGAAGTCTCCACTGCGCTTCCCAATGATCCGTATCTTCGGGTTCGCATCCTTGGCAATGGCGGTCACTCGCAGTTCGAGATACGGAGTCAGTTCTTCCACCACGATTACTGTGTCGAGCCGCTTGAGAAAAGCCGCTATTTTCTTCTCAGGAAGGGGATAGACAGTCCCTATCTTCAGAGTGGGCAGACTGACACCGAGGTTCCTCATGGCTTCCTTACTATGAAGATAGGAAACTCCTCCGGTGATGACTCCAATTCTGCCTTGTCCTTCTTCGAGTATGTTGAACTTCGATTGCTCGAACTCTGGTCTTATGTCATCAATCTTCTTGAGGAGCTTCGCCTTTAGTTCTCTTGCTATCGCGCCAACAGTGAAGTATTGGCCTTTGACCTCTGACCATTTGTTCTTCTTGAAAGGCGTGCGCTTCAGGTCGCCGAGCTTGACCAAGCCTCGTTGATGGTTGACTCTCGTAGTCGTTCTTATCATGACTATGGTCTTGTACTTGCTCGATATTTCAAAGGCCCATTTTGTCATCTCATAGGATTCTTGCGCCGTTGACGGTTCGATCATTGGCGTGTACGATGGCTCTGCGAAATGACGGCCGTCCTGTTCGGATTGAGACGAGTGCGCGTGTGGATCATCTGCAACTATGCAGACACACCCTGCGTTCACTCCTGTGTAAGCAATACTGAAAAGCGCGTCGCTGGCTACATTCATGCCGACGCTCTTCATCGATGTCAAAGATCTCAAGCCCGCCATCGATGCCCCGGCAACGGTCTCGAGAGCCACTTTCTCGTTTGCTGCTATCTGCATCCTGTAGTCGCCGAAATGCGGAAGAACCTCGCTGAAAGTATCCAGTATCTCAGAAGTCGGGCTGCCCGGATAGCAGGCTACTACCTTCACATCAGCTTCTAGGGCTGCTCGAACTACTGCCTCGTTGGCAAGCATTAACGCCCTACCGCTATCAGTCCTTGTGACATCTTCGACGGTCATGATCCATTCAGTCCCCGGTCTCGTAGAGTCAGATGACTCGGCGCATTATGAATAATATGTTACATAAGTATTCTCATAGACACATGGCGTCCCCGATTATCATGGTTCAGCTCATGTGAGTTTCGATCAGTCTTCCGTATGAACACTGCAGACGGTCTCATACGATTGGCACCAGATTTCGTTAAATACGGTGTGCACTCGAGGTGGGAGTAAGGCCGGAGCCGGCTCTTGAAGAAACGAGTGCGTGAACAGAGGTCCCTCCTATGCAGCTCATGCTTTCGTGTCCTGAATGCTCTTCTGCCGCTTCCATGACTCTGAAGGATGACGAAGTCGAGTCGATCAAGAAAAGCATTGTTGACAAAGGGCGATCGCCAACTCTCCTGACCCAGTGTGACAATGGCCACGAACTACTTGTAACACTGTACATAAAGAACGGTACGCTCGGAATTCGAGATGTGGTAGTAGCAGTCGAGGCGGGCAAGTTCGACAAGCCGAGAAAAGGCAGACAACGTGAAATCGACTGGGTTCGTGGTGCCTTCGGGGGTGGAGAAGAACGGTAGTACGTCTGGTCGCGTTGGTGAAACTTGCCGACATGAGTTCCACGGTTCTTTATCCGCATGAGCAGGTAGAAGAAGAGAGGATTGCGCTATTGACGGGGATTGTGCAGCTCGTTTCTGCAGCACTTGAAAGATCTGGCATGCGAGACGCGCCCATCAAGGTGCCTAGGTTCATGAAGTCTGACAAAGGTGTCATTGGCTACTGTACCGTGGACGGGCGGATTATCATTTGTGAAGGGGATACGGAGACCGAGACGGGCGAAGCTCTAAAGGCTGTGCTCACAAGTTCGAGCGGCTCGCGTGAGGAGCTAAGATCTAGAATCGAGAAGACTGTCAAAGCAAGAGGGAAGGAAATCGGAGACCTCTGGAGATAGAAGGAGGAATCGAGTCGATGGATTTCACCCTGTCTCTGTACGTAGCTGTCGTCATATCAAGCCTAGAAGTGTTCTTGGCAGCAGGTGTCTATACTCTCAGACTTAGAAGTACTTACCGAAAGGTCTCTTCACAGACTGTGCGGGCACTCTTGATTTTCCTCATAGCTAGTCTAGTTATGGGTGTTCTAGAGATTCAAAGTGTGATTGAGACATTCCTTGCTCCGATATGGATAGCTGTCTTGTTCGGACTCCTGCTTATTGCTCAGATGAGCTTGATAGTATCCTCTGACAGGAGATTCTGGACGCTTTCGGCAGTGATCTTTCTGGGTATCGCTGTTGTTGCCGTGAACACAGTCTATACCTTCCTGACATCCGGTGTCATTGAGCAGCCGTTGACAGTGGCAGTCCTAGCTTCTTTTCTGGTCTGTGCTGTCACTGCGGGCCTCTATCTCATGAAGGTGTCACCTTCAGCATTCACTGTATCAATTATGGCGCTAATCCTGTTGGCCCTCATCGCAGCCGTCTCCGTCGCAATCCAGGTTCCTACGCTGTTGCCTCAGTACTTCGTGTTGGTGGCTGCACCTGCGGTTCTCACTGCTGCAATTCTCGGATCGTTTTTGAGGCCCTGGAGAAGAATCATTACTCTGTCCATCGTCTTACTTGCACTTACTGTTGGCATAAGCTTGGCACTCCCAGCCTACATCGGAGGCGACGTGGATATCTGGGCATTCGCTACTGTCGCAGCCTTTGCGGGTGGATGCACAGTGCTGCCGATGGAATTCTTCATTGATCAAGCACAATCAACGAGAGCAAAGACCCCTACTTACATCAGTTATACGCTCGTATTTGTTGCCTTACTGGCAATAACGCACTCGAACAACTTCGCCATAGCCTATTCTGGCATCATCGGGTATGATGTCTGGGACCCATCCATTTTGTACATTGACTGGATCTTCGGGGTCTCGGGAGTATGCGCTTTCCTGATGGCCGCGGTCTCAGCGAACGTCTCAGAGCAGATACGGAATGCTTCTAGGGATATTGCATTTGGGTTTTGCACGATTCTGCTGACTCTTGGTCATCCCTTTGTCGAAAATGGTAGATACGTCCTAGACCCGCTCTACGTCCCTGTCATGATTCTGATTCTTCTCGGCTTTCTGGGGCTTTCTCGCGTGGCCATTCAGTTGTATCGCACCGGTTCAGGAAAAGCTGGAGCAAGATTCGAGTCATTCATGTTTGCATCTCTCGCAATAGGAATAGTCGCCATGTTTGCCAACAGAATACCTCTGCTTCTGCTTGTGCCCCTCATGATTGGAGCCGGATTACTGTTGATTGCTAGCAGTCCGAGGGGGTTCGTTGTATTCGGGAAGGCGCAATCGAATCATATTGACGGACGAACGAGGAAGTAGCGATGGGCATTATCAAGGTCGTCGTTTTGGGTGATACCGAAGTTGGCAAGACTTCGTTTACGTCCAGATGGACGCGGGGGACCTTTCCAGATCCTTCGCTACTAAGAACGACAGTGGGTGCCTCATTTGATACTGTGAAAATCAGAACGCCTAACAGAGGGGAATGCGTTCTCAGCATTTGGGACTTTGGTGGCCAAGAGCGCTTCATCGAGACGTTGAAGGGCATGATAAGGGGCGCAAAGATTGGCCTGTTCTTCTTCGACGTTACGCGGATGTCCAGCCTTGAGAACCTGTATCGTTACTGGGTGCCTACGGCAGAGAAATACGGACCGTTCAATTTGGCAAAGGGGGACGGCAAACGGTTCATCCTTGTCGGCAACAAAATCGACTTGACACCCGGTTCTCTTCATGAGATTGAGCGTGAGATGGGTGAATTCTGCTCAAAGTTCGGAACGTATTCAGCCCTCGTATCTGCAAAGACTGGCATCGGGATGCAGCAGCTCGATTTGCATTTCAGAGAGATAGTTGACTCCGTCTCTGGAACAGCATAGTTAGCTTCGGACTACCCGGACACAAAACGCCTGGCTAATCGTCAACGGACGATTCCGTCGATAGGTCGACAGTGCGTAGCCCCGCTATGGATGCTTGTGCCATGCCTGCGGAGACACACCGTAGGCAATATCCTCAGATAGGGACAGAGCCGCACAATTCGTGGATGGTCTATGCTCACCCACCGGGTGTCCCGTGCCAAGGAGCATCTTTCCAGATGAGTTCGTAGATTATGTCTTCAGTGAGTGTCTCAGGTTCAATCACGGTCTTGTGCAGTTCCTTGAGCAAGGCATGGTGTCTGAGCTCGTCTTCTCTGATCACTTGGGCGATAATCTTTACCTGTTGATTGTCGCTCTTGTCTGCTAATTCCGCATAGGTCTCAATTGCCTTTGCTTCGAGTTTGATGTGTTCTTCGATGCCCTTCGCAATGGCATCACGCTCTCGTTGTGTAATGAATGGTGTCGGACCCTTGACTGCTTCCTGTAATGATCTCAAGAGTGCAGCATGTTTCTTCGAATCTTGTGAGATAGCGAGCAGCAGGTCTTTCACAAAGACGTGACCTAGTTTTGATGTATTCTGCTCAACAATGGCCACGATCTTGTTTTCCATATCGATTGCCTTCGTGATGAAAGCCAAGGTTTGTGTCTTGTCCATCTCTGCTCCTCCAGGGGTTGGCTGTGCTATTCGGTGCTGGTCGGACTTAAGATGTTTACCCATCTAGCGACCTAAAAGTTTGTTGCACAAGCTATATTTGACTCTGCTTACCCGTGGCCGGCAAGACATCATCTTTCTGTCCAATCGTGCCTTTTCACATGGAGTGTGGCAACATGGCCAAAGCAGTCATCTACACGGCGCCTGAATGCCCTCATTCGAAGAAGATGAGGAAGTTCTTTCTTGATAAGGGAGTCGCCATTGAAGAAAAATGCGTCCTGACCAGTCCGGACCTCTTTGCGGAACTGATTGCGGTAAGCAGACAGAGAGCTGTGCCGGTTGCTGTCATAGATGGCGAGGTCTTTGTCGGTTTTGATGCCCGAATACAGCGAAGACTGGAGAGAAGGCTCGGAGGGAAACAATAGTGTATGACTTTGCGGTGATAGGGGCTGGCGTGACAGGGTACGCGGCTGCGATGTACGCGGCTCGATTGAACATGTCATGCATTGTAATCGGTGAGACAGACGGGGGAAAGATTACACTAACAGATGATGTGGCGAATTATCCCGGGTTTGCCCAGCTAACCGGAAAGGACCTCGCCGAGAAGCTGAAGACACATGCCTTGGGGTATCCCGTGGACACCGAATCAGCGAAGGTTGAAGACCTATTCAGGAACAAAGAGGGGTTGTTTTACGTCGTCACCGGGAACAAGACATTCTTGGCCAAGTCAATTCTCATTGCAACTGGTATGAAAGAAAAAGAACTTGAGGTCCCGGGTCACTCCGAGTTCAGGAACAAGGGCGTATCATATTGTGCCCTGTGTGACGCCCCTTTGTTCAAAGACAGAGTGGTAGCCGTGATAGGAGGTAGTGACAGCGCAGCGAAAGAAGCTCTTCTCCTAGCCCGATACTGCAAGAAGATTTACATGATTTACCGCGGCGAGAGAATAAGACCTGAACCAATCAATGGTGTCCGTGTCGAGAAGGAGCCCAAGATTCAGGTTATCACTGGCACTAACGTGACGGCGATACAGGGAGATCAAAGCGTCAACTCTGTCAAGTTAGACAAGCCTTTCGAAGGAAACAACACGCTCAGCGTCCAGGGTGTCTTCATATCGATTGGCGGGATTCCCGTTTCGGACTTGGCAAAGAAGCTGGGGGTTGCGCTGAACCCAAAGGGTGAGATCATAATCGACCGCTCAAGTTATACTAACGTATCAGGCGTCTTCGCCGCAGGCGACGTCACGGACACAGAGTTCAAGCAGGCAATAACGGGAGTGTCTGAGGGTGTCCATGCCGCATACCAAGCGTACCGTTTCATAAGCGAACATGGATTTGTCTTCACTTGTCAGCAGTCAGAGTGAATTGTAGGACGCGTCAGGGGAGCTTTCGACGCAGCTTAAGTCGAGCTCAATCCGCTGTCTGCAATCACGCGGTGCTTCCCCCGATCGCTTCATACAGCTTATCTACGAACATCCCGGGCGGGGCCAATCCTTCCAATACGAACTTCTCGTTGATTACGGTTTTTGGAGTCCCGAACACCTCATAGCGCGTCACAAGGTCCTGAAACTCGAGAGACTCGTAGACCTCCCCTTCTATGAGAGGGTTGAGAATCGCTGCCTGCCAAGTGAGCCTGACCATCTGGGGACAATACGGGCATTGGGGGGTTGTGAACACCTTGACATTGATAGGCTTGGCAATGGCTTTGATGTCCTCAGCGATATCTGGCGCGAGTGCACTCGCACCGGTTGAGACGTCCACGATGCCTGTAACGAAGGCACCGAATTCGTGGCCGACAGGAATTCCATAGAACTTCACCTTGTATTCCTTCGCGCCATGCATCACTATCGCGGGAGTGCGCTGAACACCGAAGGGGTTCTTTCCTTTCTTCTGAGGGCCCTGATGAGGAACAACCCTGATTTTCTCTGAGAGCGCAGATACTTTGTTCACGAGGTCGCTTGTATCGTTGCAGAACAGGCATTCTGTGCCCTCGGTGAATAAGTGAATAGTCACCTCCTGATCAAGCCCGCCTAGGATATGCAGCAGCTGCTGCCTTGTCGGCTCATCAATCTCCACGACCATACGCTTCGACCCTGTCGTTAGCTTAATTGCGCTCAGACATATATCCACTTTGATAGGTCAGAATGCAGGAAGACAAGAGGCAGCGAGGAGAAGGGTAGGTTGACAGAGCCATCAAAGGATACACTTGGCAAAAACCTTGTGCAGTTCTATGATAGCCTAGCTCCTATCTATGACCTGAAGTACAGAAACCCTAGCATCGAGTACATGAAACAGATAGAGTGGTCAATCATCGACAGGTGCACGAGAGGGAGGCAAATGAGATTGCTCGATCTGGGGTGCGGCACAGGGTCACTAGCAGTCAAGCTTGCGAATCGGGGCAACGACGTGGTAGGTGTTGACATATCACCTGAGATGGTAGCGATTGCGAGACGCAAGGCCGCAGAAGCCAACGTCCAATCGCGAACCCAGTTCCTTGTTGCCAACATAGAGGAATTGCCTCCTCTGTCGGGGGCCTTCGATTTTGCATACTCAGCTTTCGGCGCATTCAATCATGTCAGAGACCTGAGAGCGGCAATACAGGGGGTCGGCCATGTTCTCTCTGCCCGCTGTCGACTTTTCATTTCTCTTGCCAGCAGAATGGGCATTCAAGGAATGCAGGGAGACGCCCGCTCTGCAAGGGCCCCGTGGAAGAAGATTGAGATGAAAGAAGTGGGAAGGGCCGTATGGACCCGATTCTACACTCGGGATGAGGTCGAAGCTGCGCTGAGTGAGTCAGGTCTCAGTCTGACGAAGGTCGGAGGAGTGTTCTATTTGGTACGACCTTCTTACGTTCAGTCGAATACTATGCACTTCGGTCTAAAACAAAGACTGATGGCTCGGGCAGAATCATTGATACGATGGCACGGCCCTGCGAACCACCGTGCGACCTACCTTCTCTTCTTAGCCGAGAAGGCAGTCCCTAGCGAGTCACGGTCGTAGCTTTCTGTGGGCCGCCCTTCATGACCTGAACAACGGCTTTGCCCTGTGTCTTTGTGAATTGAATAACATCATCTTGAGTCTTCATCACGTAAGACTCACCCTCTCGCAGTCTGTCGAGTACCCCTTTGCCTAGAGGCGAATTAAGATACTCTTCGTATAGCGCAGCAAGTCTCCTCAGCTCTTTCACACGAAGATCAATGGTCGACATTCACATCAGCTATTCATTGCATACTAGGGCATTTAAGCGCCGATATCGTCTGCGGTATTATTGTCATATATATCATTGACGGACAAAACAATCGAAACTCTGTGTTGTGCCTTGAAAGGGCGCCGAATGAGACTGAAAGTGCTTGCATTCCCAAGACGCGCTCTTTAGTACCATTGACAAGACAGCGAAGAAGTCAGCTCTTGCAGAAACACTATGCGCATGTATTTGTGTCAGACCCAGCTGATTCTTTCTTCGTCAATAAGTTCTCTGAGAGCCGAAGGAATATCCTTTCGCCCTTTCACCGATGATTCGGCCGTCAAGTCTACTGTTTCAGGCAAACCTATGTCTTCAAGGTTCTTGCATGAGAAGAGAGGTGTCAGGTCCAGTTCAGCAAACTGATTCTCGTGAGGATGGTCAGAGAAGAGATAGAGTTCCTCAAGAGCTTCGCATTCAGATAGAGGTGACAGATCTATCGATGTCAGTAGGTTCCCTGCTATGTCCAGTCCTCTGAGTTCCGTACAGTTCGAAAGCGGGGTGAGATCGAGCGACTGGAGATTGTTCATTGCGAGTTCAAGTCGTCTGAGACCTAAGCATTTGGACATCGGGTCCAAATCTATTGACTTGATGTCATTGTTTCCAAGTCTGAGAATAGTAAGATCCTTGCAGCTCTCCAACGGGCTCAGGTCCAGAGTGCTCAAGGCATTGTGCTGCACATAGAGGAACTTCAGTCTGCTGCAAGCCTTCAGCGGTCCGAGGTTAATCTCGGTGAGTGAATTGTACATCAAGTTCAATTGTACGAGGTTGCGACACTCTCGTAGTGGGCCCAAGTCGATTTTCTCTAGGTGATTTGTTTCGAGTTCTAGGTACTGAAGGTTCGTGCATTTCGACAATGGCTTCAGGTCTAGTTTCTCAATCTGGTTGCCGAACAATCTAAGTCGTTCAAGACTCATGCACTTTCCAAGTGGACCCAAGTCAATCCTCTTGAGTTCATTGCCGCCAAGATTGAGTTCCCTAAGTGCGGTACAACCCTCAAGCCCCTTGAGACTGAGATCCTGCAGACGGTTCTTCAGAAGACTAAGCACTTGGAGGCTGGAGCAGTTGGCCAAGGGTGTCAGACTGACGGTCTTCAGCTTGTTCGAGGCTAGCAGAAGTTCCTCTAGATTGGCGGTCTCGGATATTGGGCCTAGATCAATGTCCATGGCCCCCAGTCGGCTCAAATCGAAGGATGTGGTATTTTCTTCAAATTCAGCCTGCCGCGCCGCGCCGTCTTTCGTGTGGTATGATATGATTGTCTTGGTCATTTACCGGAATCCCGCCCCGGGGGTGCAAAAACAATGACATTATCATGCTCTTTTGGTTTTGGATTGGTTTTTAACTGAGAGGAAGGGGCAACCACCGTCAAAGAGGTCGATTTGACGTGGAAAGCAGAATCCTTGGCTTCTTACTTGAAACAGGACCCTACACTTTTGAGAACAGCCGTACTCTGTACGAGCTTGCAAAGGCCGCTATTTTCAAGGGGCACAAGGTAAAGGTCTTTCTATTCATAGATGGGGTAAATAACGCTAAGCTCAATCAGGATCCGGACCCTGAGCGACCAATGAATCAGATGTTCCAAGAGCTCGCCGACGCAGGCGTAGAGTTCCAAGCCTGTGGTCTCTGCACTTCAGCCCGAGGGTTCGCTCAGGATGGCAGTGACTTTGTCCAAGGGGTGACCGTGTCTGGTCTTACCGAGTTCGGAGAGATTGTCGGTCAGTGTGACAGGTTTGTCACGTTCACGATCTAGGAGGACGATGACGTGCAATTCAAAGAACGAAAGGTGCTGATAGTAGTGCGAAGCAAGCCCTTTGGCAAGATTACGAGTTTTGAGGGCTGGCGAGCGGCCGTGGGTATGTATGGAATGGATCATCAACCTACACTTCTTTTCTTGGGTGACGGGGTTTATTCACTGATGAAAACGATGGATGACAAACCCATTCGGATGTTCAAGTCAACGTACAAGGGTTTCGGGGGCCGCATATGTGCAAGCAAGAGGTCTATGGATGAGAGAAGTATCACGCGCGAGGATATCTTAGAGGGAGTGGACTTAGTGGACGCTGAAGGTATAGGTGCGTTGCTGAGTGAGAACGAGGTTGTTCTGACTTTCTGAAAGGAGGAGAAAACAACGAAGGTACTCATCTGGCTGTCGGGTGATTGCTCAAGTCTAAACGAAATCGTTGAGGGGCTGAAGAAGCAGCGGATAGAAACTGGGCTTCTCCTAGTACAGGATGGAGTATTCCAAGCCGACAAGGGCAACCCTGTCTCTAAAGGCATTCAGAAACTAGGTGTTCCTGTCCACGTATCTCGTATACATGTCATGGAACGGGGCATCAGTGATCGACTCATTCCGGGTGTTGACCTAGTTAGCTACTCTGAGATGGTCGACCTAATCATGGACGGGTATGACAGAATGATTTCCCTCTAACGGGCTCAACCATCGCCGCTGGACTACCGGGGATGGAGGCCTCATCTCTTCTTCCCGGGTACCACGATGACTTGACCAAGGAGGTCTCCGATTAAGACCGATGACTTGATTCTTGACTGGAACATTGCGACGCTGGCGACTCGTCCTTCATAAAATGGTTTGAACTCAGGTGCACCTATGCAGAAGAGGTGTCCCATGCCATTGGAGCCATAGAACGACTGGACAACCATGTGGTAAGCCGGGACCGATATCGGCTTGATACCTGTAATCTTCGTTTCTCCTGCTTGATATGCTACTCTCTCATTGGCGATTACTGGCACCAACCGTGCATTCGACCAGTCGAGTGAGATGGGCGTTTCCTCTAAACCATTGACAGCCGTTCTGACTCGGTCCACACCCATTTTGACTAAGTCTTGATTGCAGCTGATTACATAGATCTTACCGACCATCGGGATTCCATCTGACTCGTTCAGTTAGCGATGTGACAACGTTCCTTTTATGCTCTCCTCAAGTAAGAATTCCCTCTCGGAGGTGCGGCCGCGTTATGTCAGTGCCGGAATTGGAGACATCGCTTGGCGTGAAGCCGTGGCCTCGAACCCGGGGGCACTGTTCGTGTCATTGAGCCTCTGAGAGAGAATCCATGATTTGATTGGAACAAGCAAGGCATTCCTTGGCCTTGGCTATGGATATCTCTCTCTCGGCGATACACACACGAAGAATTCACTTCTTAGCTTTGGTCTTGGCCTTTGTCTTAGCCTTGGTCTTAGTCTTGGCTTTAGTCGTAGTCTTGGCCTTGGTCTTGGCCTTAGTTGCAGTCTTGGCCTTAGACTTGGCCCTAGTCTTGGTCTTGGCTTTAGTTGCAGTCTTGGCCTTAGACTTGGCCTTAGTCTTGGGCTTGGCTTTCACTTTCTTCTTCTTGCTTTCAACCATGTGGATTACCTCGCACGATTACTTCGGTGTCTTCTGGAAGTGTCCAATCTCCCTTGGCGAATGTTTTCGAGAATCTCTCAACTCGTGGCAGCACGAACATATCCTAGTCGACAATTATACAGTTGGAATTCCGGTCAGTGAATCGGGGAACAAACGCAGAACCGAGATTGGCGAAGACTTCTATGGATCCACTCAGATTTCCAGCGGGCGAGTCGACGGGAATTTTCGTGGCCTCAATCCTCCTTTAATTCTACAACTGCTATATAAATCCATAATCCTCTAGAGTGGAATTGGCGGGGATTAGTCTCATGCCATTGTGAGTCTCTTTCCTATGTGGGGGTATGACCCAAATACATGTAGAGCAGACACGCAAAGGAGATTTACAAAGATCCTGTCACTATGATGTCCATGGTCCTGTTCATTCTGAAGGACACACCTACTATGCCGAAAACAGCGGCATACAGTGTAGTGACGTGTAAGATATGGAGTCCTAGCATCTCTCTGAATGGAATTGTGAGAACGTAGTCCAACAACAGTTCAGGAAAGTGATAGAAGAGAATACCACGATTGGGTGAAGTGTCGAAGTTGGTTTGGTGTCCAGAGTACTTCCCCTACATCCTGAGTCGAGGGCCCTTCTTGAATGATTATGTTAAAATGGAGGAGTGTTTAGCAACAAGCTTTGAGACCGTCCTTGTTTCATTGACCGGTCAGTCTGTTTGCACAACACAGGGAGCGCATCTTGATGTTGGACACGCTTCAGAAATGCATCGACTATGGAGAGAAGCTTGGGGCGAACTTTGTGGAAGCCCGCTATGATGACCTTACGTTACGAACGTTGGACCGTTCCGATGACACATGGAAGGACATCCAAGTCAAGTCGCGTACGGGAATAGGAGTGACATGCTACATCGAAGGTGTCTCGGGCTATTCATTCTCGTCAGGCATCACTCTGAAGGACATTCGCGCCGCAACTCTGAAGGCCTTCAGGATGGCCCGAGCCTCAGTTCCGTCCGCGAAGCTCAAGCTTCCATTCGCGAAAGCCAAAGCCGTAAAGAGTCGTCCCTCTGACACACTTCGCCCTGCTGTTCACCCGAGTCAGCGAGACCTGACTTTCAAGACAGACTTGGTCAACAGAATGGTCCAGGCGGCAAGAGAGCATGGGGCGAACATCAGGAATGTTCGAGGTCTATACGGAGAGCTGTACGGTAAGAAGGTCCTTGCGAATAGTGACGGGTCCGAGATTGACTGGGACTTTCTTGTCACAGACCTCAGGTGCATTGTTACATCAAAGACTGACGCTGGCGCACTGGTAGTGGGCGCAGAGGGTTACGGTGGGTCCGTGGGTCTCGAGCATTACGGGAAGAAAGGCAAAACCCCTGACGAAATGGGACAAGAAGCTGGTAGCCGAGCTAAGGAACAACTCAAAGCAGAGGCTTGTCCCGGAGGTAAGTTCCGAGCGCTGGTTGAAAACAGGCTAGTCGGTGTCTTGGCACATGAGTCGTTTGGTCATCTGAGTGAAGCAGATTTCGTGGTAACTGGCGCTTCCCCACTGACAGACAAGATTGGAACTCGTCTCGGTAGCGACGCCGCATGCATAGTCGATGCCGGAACCCCTGATATCAAGACTTATGGCGGGTTGTGGTTGCCGTTTGATGATCAGGGCGTCAGGACGGGTCTCACCACAGTGCTGGACAAAGGTGTTCTCACTCACTATCTTCACAACAGGGGGACTGCTCAAAAGCTGGGTCAGAGGTTAACTGGTAATTCTAGGGCAGTGAGTTTCCTCTTTCCACCGATTGTGAGGATGACCAACACATACTTCCTTCCGGGCGATCTGACAGAGGAGGAGGCATTAGAGAAGTTGGGAACCGGGGTATATGCAATACAGTCAGAGGGTGGTCAGGTTGAAGGGGATGGAAGCTTTCTATTCATAGCAATCAGAGGATACTGGGTCGAAGGAGGCGAGATCAAGTATCCTTTGAGGGAAGTGGCTCTCTCCGGCAACATACTAGACCTCCTTTCTCACATTGAAGGGGCAACCAAAGACTTCGAGATTACGTCTGGCTATTTTGGCGGTTGTGGGAAAGCCGATCAGTTTCCTTTGCCTGTGGGTCTGGGCGGACCCAAACTTATCGTCGATGGTGTGACTTTCGGAGGTCAAGCATGAGCGGGAGGCGTTTCGAATGGAGTACGAAGATGTTAAGGATGAGCTGCTATCTGTTCTGGATACAGGCCTGAAGTTTGCGACTAGATTGGACAAGTCGGCAGAATACGAGGTTTACCTTTACTATCGCAATGTTGCCCGTGCCGAAATCGACCAAGGAGTGGTCACAGCAAAGGATGGTATTGTCGCAGGCAACGCTGTCAGAGCTGCGAAAGGAAAGCGAATAGGTTTCGCATGCGCGAGCGGAGTTAGTGCCGAAAGAATCAAGGTCAGTGTGAAAGAAGCACTGTCAGTCGTTAATGGAGTGACGGCCGAAGACGACAAATTTGAGGGCTTCTGCGAAGCGAAAAAACCGGGACGCGAATGCAAGTTCTCGAAGGAAATCCTGTCGATAGGGGTCGAAGATCTTCTCCATCACGGTCAGAAGATGATTGACGAGGCTCGTCAGGTGGACTCCAGGGTTAAGGTTGTGGGGACGCAGTGCAGTGCCTCGTGGGGCGCATTCGCAGTGGGTAACACACGTGGCCTTCAGAGGGCATCTAGATCCGGACGCAATGTCTGTGGTGTCGACGTAATGTCAATCGAAGGCGAGGAACGGAAGACCGCCAGCAAGTATGATGCCGCCTGCGACCGCTTGTTCACAACAGAAGGTCTAGGAGAGGAGGCTGCAAAGGATGCTATCAAGCAACATGGGGCCAAGAAGCTCGACTCAACTGCCGTTATGCCAACCTTGTGGAAGCAGGAAGCTGCTGCATCCTACGTTCTGATTGGCATTGGTCAGGGTGTTCTTGGGCGTGCCGTCGTCGAGAAGACTTCCCCATTATGTGACCGGATTGGGGATTCGGTTGCCAGTGAAGGCTTCAATCTAGAGGATGATGGACAGAGGGTTGACGGGCTCGGGACAGAAAGTGTGGATGCCGAAGGCTTACCTCAACAGAAGAACATAATCGTAGACTCAGGCACACTGAAGATGTTTCTGTTCAACAGCTACTATGGTCGAGCATTTGGTGTCGAGTCTACTGGGAATTGCTCACGAGGGGCACCTGTATTCGGAGAAGTGACTCCCTATGAATCGTCAATTACAGTCTTTACCAAGGGCCTCGCTGTCGCTCCGGGTTCCAAGACGCTAGATGAGCTAGTCTCTTCAGTTGATGGCAGAGCAGTTCTGATAACCGACCCACCGATTGGCGTTTTTCACAGCGATCCCAGTACAGGCCAGTTCTCGGTAGTCGCAAAATCGGCTTATCTTATCGAAGGAGGAGCCGTAAAGCATCCGCTCCAACCCGTGTCCGTTGCCGGTCAGTTCTATGAAGGTCTCAAGAACTTGGCAGGCATTGGAAATGATGTGAAGCTGAGTCCCTACGGCCCTCGGTGCCCAAGCCTGCTCTTTGATGGTTTCTCTGTCGTAGGTTAATTATGAAACTCCTCATATGAGGAATCCTCCGCTAAGACTCAAAAGGCTCAGCGATGTATGGAAGGGACCGAGTCACAGGCACTATGTTGTGCTCTTTGTGAGTGTTCAGGAGGACTTCCTCGCAAATGAGTGTTGGCAGATTTCAGGTCATGGCTATGCTTCAAGCAGCCCGAGCACATGCTCTGGGTCTAGACGACAAAGCGGCAAGAAGTTGGGGCTTGAACCGTGCGATTTTCTACGCTGCGGCTAAGCGGGGCTTCAAGTCGACTGCGCCCCTCAAATCTGCTGTCCGGCCCAAGAGAATGGAGGCAGCAGCTGAGATGCCTGAAGAGTTCCATTTGGGTGATGAGAAAGCCTACAAAGCGGAATCTGAACCTTTGGTTTTCACTTTTGGGGGCAAGGTGCAAACCGAAGAGGAATTCAAGGGACGAATATCATCACGGTTCGGCCGAAGCTATGACAAGGCATGGACTGAAGCCCTTGAGCTGATGGAGAACTTCGACCGTGAGCTTCTCCTTTCTCAGGCCAAGTTCTTCGAGCAAGTCTACAAACCACGACGAGATCAACTTGCCGCCAAATGGTCCGAAATGGCTGCGGAATCGAGTGAGATCCCAGAGAAATAGCGGACTGCGTCTGTCCGGTCGAATTCGAGGAGCTTTTCTTTTTTTGAGAAGACTGATATGTATCAAGCGTGATGCTATTCAGCACTTATACTACGGTCGTGTTTGATATGCCGGAACAAGCAAAGACGAAGGCCAGGGAGTACTTCAATACGAGCTACAATTGCGCCCAGTCGGTATTGAGTGCCTTGCTCGAAAAGAAGAAACGCTATTTCAAGGAGGCTCCCTACCTTGCCGCGGGTTTTGGCGGAGGTATCGGACATGAGGGCCAGACTTGTGGGGCCGTCAGCGGGGCCATTATGGCGATTGGTGTACTAGCGGCGCAGAGAACGTCTGATGTGCGCGAACACAAGAAGCTGACATACGAACTCACTGCTCGTTTTCTCAAAGAATTCCGAGAGAAGAGAGGCACAACGATCTGCAGGGAACTGATAGGGTTCGATGTTGGTGATGCTCAGGCACGGGCGGAGGCCGAGAAGAAAGGTGTCTTCCAAGAGGTCTGTTCCCATTTGGTTGAAGATGCGGTCGGGATCGTTTTGGCAATGTTCCCCTAGAGATAAGCCATTCACCGGGCGTGAAGAACAAGAGGGGACTCAGTTTCTGTGACATCCGCCGCACGCTTCCGCGTTGTAGTGGTTGGAGAACCGGATTCTTGCTTTCGCTACTGTATTCTTTCCACGGAGGGCAGAATCGTCTCTGGCAAGAACAAGCAATCAGAGAACAGCGTGTCCGGCTTGCCCAGAGATGAATGGGTAGCCCATCTGTCAGTCGATGTCGGGACAGGTGCGGTGACAGCTGAGCTGAATCTGGAAATACATGGTCCTTGGGTGTGGGAGCTGTATGACATCATCCCACCCCGGGAGTACTTTGAAAGATATGCGGGGGTCATCATGGTCGGAGACATAAGTCGCATAGATTCGCTAAGAGACCTGGCCCGATTCATTCAGGTATTCGATTCCTATGGAGCTGGTATCAAACCTGCAGTCCTTGTCTTTGACTCGTCGGGTCACAATGCCCGCGACGAGCTTCGCCCGGCCAGACAGATGTTCAGCCCTAGATTTGTGAGAATCATCGGCGTTGATTTCAAGACGGGAGAAGGTGCAGCGCGCCCTCTCCACTGGATTGCCGCCAGAGTCTTCGGGTCGAACCCAATCGTCAGGCTTCGGGTGGAGGGCGTCCTATGAGTCGAAATAGACAGCAGTCTTACCTCGGACTAGGCTCACTTCCGCGCGTTATCGGATTTGGCGTTGTCTCCAGCAAGAATACAAACAACTACCTTCATTGGGCGAAGAGCTGCGAGTACTTCTTCTCCGCGTAGTCTAGGAACGGTTTGGCAGTCAGCTTCATTCCGGTCACTCGCTGAGCTAAGTCACGGGGGTCATAGAGTGAAGCCTTCGAATGGACATTGTCTCTCAACCAGCTCAGTATAGGTTCAAGCTTTCCTCCTGTCAGGGACTGTCTCCAAGTGGGGAAGGACTTGTTGAGCTTCTCCAGAAACATCCCGTCGTAGACATTACCAAGAGCATACGAAGGGAAGTATCCATAGTAGCCGCTGGCCCAGTGGGTATCCTGCATAACGCCTTCCGAGTCGTTCTCTATTTCGACTCCTAGGTATTCATCATACTTCTCGTTCCAGAGGTGTGGCAGCTCAGAGACCTTGACTTTGCCCCCGAAGAGGGCTCTTTCGATTTCGAAACGGATTATGACATGCAAGGAATACGTGACCTCATCCGCTTGGGTTCGTATCTTGGAAGGCCTTACCAAGTTCACGGTCTTCAAGAACGTGTCAATATCAA
>PRDJ01000075.1 GCA_003345555.1 Candidatus Thorarchaeota archaeon | reverse complement strand
CAACGCCGGAGTCGAGCAGGTCGTCAATCTCATACTGTACGTGGTCCCTTACCTGAATCCTACCTTCACCTCTCTTGTAGAAGCCCCAATAGTGAGTGCACTCCCCTGTCTTTATGAGGTTCATGCAGGCTCTCATGAAACCGGTGAGTGATACTGACCCGAACCGGTCTCTTATCGGGCAGGTGTGGACTCTAGACAGCATAGTTGTAGCCGTCAGCGATGGTAGTCTGCTCCTGAGTATCGCGAGCTCGTTCTCAAAGACACGGGCTTGTGAGTGTGTCCTAGTGAGAACAATCAACCTTGAGTCGGCATCATCAGCGCGAGCTGCCAGATAGCCCGACAAGGCAGCAATGGTCTTGCCTACGCCGCAATCTGCAGAGAGTAGCCCGACCGATTTGCCTGAGAATACCTGAGCTGCAAATGCAACAGCCCGGTCTTGGTGCGGTCTGGGTCTATAGGGGAAGTACCGAAGCGAACTCGTTACAGTTGCCATCAGACTTCCTCCTCGACGTAGAGACATGACTCGCTTCTCTGAATGTGGAAACGAATTGAGAAATACTTCCTCAAGATGCCGTGGAATTCCCTGAGGATTCCAGGTGAGTCATAATGCTGTTCTTTTAGTGCCATCCTCTCTACAATCTCAGGACTGAAACCCTTTCGACGAGCGGCCATCCAGAAGCAATTCTCCACTTCATGCATCGTCGAGAGCACATTTGCAACGGTGTCACGTGCGAGAGCCATGAGAATCCGGATGGCTTCCTTTGAATTCCGGGGCAGGTCCGAGATTCTGGTTCCTGTGGGAAGGTACACTGCAATGCCATCGTTGCTGTCCAAGTATATCTCGTGAGGCACACCCTTGCTTTCACGGAGTGTCTCGAGGAGAGAGAGAATTCTAGGCATTTGCGGAAGCACAGGTTTCCTCGGATCCGAATCTCTCCATTCTAGTCGTGAGACCACAAAGAGTTCTGGGTCCGGACCCTCGCATCGTTGAAGCGTTGTGATCCTGGTACTCGTCTCTCTAAGAAGCAAGTTGGCCAGGTTTATGAGAGAGCTACCACCAACACTTGCCGACACGGGCTGATTCCAGATAGATGTGGGTGTAACCTCAGTATCGGGCACGTCACGAAGGCCTCCCAGAAGGTCTCATACCGAGGTCGTCGCCTGAGAGAATCCCCTCGCCGAGAAGAGCCTCGATGAAATCCATTGCCCTGTCCTTGTCAATACCTGCGTCTGTGCATTCGCGAAGAATGTCCTTGAGGCTGACGGGGCGTCCCTTGTTCATATCAACCAGAGCTTCAACTATGTTCAATACCCGTTTCTTCAGCCCTATGGTCCTCGAACTTCCTGATGATTTTGGTTTCAGTTTAGTTCCGACCACGGCCTCTCTGACACAGGATTCTGCTTCCTGAATGGTTGCAGCATATTGCATCGCGGGGGCATGTGCGATGGGACCTTGGCACAAGCTACATCGCGAAACGCACTCCTCGCTTTCGACTTGTGCGAAACCGATGTTCCTGCAACGGGGACACTCGTAGATGCGGAACATGCCTCTCTCTTTGGTGAGCACTAATCGCTTTCCTCCACAATCTCCTCGGTTTCTCCCTTCGTTTCTCCAGGCTCCTCATGACCCTCTGTCATCTCGGGATTCCAACCGGTCTTTCTGAAGTACTCCAGAACATCCGCCTCGACTTTCTTCTTCGTTTTCGCATCTGTGTAGAAGCCGCCCCATCCGATCACTACATCAATGTCAAACTCAGGTATACCTGCGTTGTCCTGGAGCTGAAGGCCCCTGACATCCTTTAGCTTCTTCTTTACATAGAATCGATAATCGGAGGCGTGTGAGATGATGTGTCCTCCGACTGGAGAGTTGGGATTGGACTTGAATGTCCCCATGCTAGACATGACCTGATTGGTGTAGCAGAAGATTGTTCCAGTTGCGGTCGCAGTACGTCTCATCAGGTTGAGAAGGCCATTCATCTCCTGCTGTCTTACTCTTAGGAGCTCAAGTCCTGTGTATTCGGCCCTGAAAAGCCCGGTCAATGAATCAATAACCACGAGCTTGTAGTCTTCCTCCGCACAGAGTTGCGGTATGTTCTCGAAGAGCTGTGTCATCTGTTCAGTCATTACGATGTGAGCGTGGCCAATGTTCCCGAGGGCAACGTCCGGGTCCAATCCAAACCGGACTGCGTCCGCTCTAATGATCCATGGTTTGAAGGAATTTTCTGTATCCAGCCAGAGCACTCGACCTTCAAGCCCTCCCTTTTCCAGAGGCAGCTGAACCATGACAGCTAGCTGACCACACCATTGCGTCTTTCCGCTTCGTGCAGCACCGTAGAATTCTACTACCGAGCCTGTCTCTATACCACCGAGGAGTGCTGCATTGGCTCTATCTATGCCAGTGCTAAGGCGGGGCTTACCTGCCATCTCTTGCTCCATTTCGAGACCCGACTTGAAACCACAAAGCCCTACAAGTTGTCTAGCATTCCGTATGATTTTTAGAGCGGTGCCTTCTCCAAGTTTGGTCCTGTTCTGCAGGTCCACATGGTTCTGAACAGCGAGAAGCTCCGCAGTCGTCACAAACACCTCTCGGAGTTTCTTCGCCACTGCGGGTCCGACACCTGTCACTGCCTCAAGCTCTGTCACTGCAAGCTCCCCTCCGTCAGCTGATCCAACAATGGTCCGTTCACAGGTACGAGATTCAAGAAAGAACCCAGTTCGTAACGTGGTACAATGAGGCCGCCCTTTGCCCTGAGCACTGTGAAATCCGGAAGCAGTCTTATGACGTTCTCCAACTGTTCCGGAGAGACACTGAAGTACAATCCCTGAGAACGGACTTCACCTGCTGTGCTGACATAACCCCCGAGAGTGTCGTATGCTGAACCCGCGAAGCCATATTCATCTGCCAGTGAGGTTGCTGGCTCAGCTGGTTGAATGTCTCCTAGCCTTTCGGCGGCGTCATAGAGTTCCTCGATGAATCGGTCCCAAATCCAATCCGATTCTCGCCTTGTGGAAGCTCTAATGCCTGTCACAGCACCGGCTATCCACGAAGGTCCCATGATTTCCACAGTCAACCTCGAAAAGCTTCGACATAGATCGTTACACATCATACTAAACTTCAGCCTCCGCTGCTTCCATTCCACCGACGACCTCTGAAAGGGGTGCCAGCTGGTCTAGCCAGGAAGTGAGTGTCCGAATCCGGGGATCCTCCATCTGAGCTTGGTTCAGAACAGAAGCCAAGAGCGATTTGGAGGCCGCAACAATTCTCTCCAGACTAAGGGCTCGGTCGAGGTAGTTCATGGGTCTGAACCAAGGCATGGTTACAAATCCGGATTCGCCTGCAAGGAATTCTCGCCAGTCTAAGTTCCATTTAGCCGCCGATGGGTCGTGCGAAGCGGTGGCCAGCAGAACATCGGTCCAGTCGGTCCACCTTTTCATGAAAGTCCATACCGAAGCGGCAAGTGATCTGAGATTGCCGCCCTTGGCAGCTACATCTCCTTCAAATACAAGGACTAGGTGAGTGAATGCGTCGTGCGCTATGGCGCTCACTGCGAGTCCACAATCTTGATGCGCCAGAGTGAGCGCTAGAGCGGGAACCAAGCCGGGGATGTCGCAGGGAATGTATCGGTCTCTTCCGTTTTCAAACCTGCTGAACGGAGAGAGGATCCGGCTCCTTAGGCCCACCACAAGTGCTAACCATGAGCTGCTCTCGGGGCCATGATATCGGAGCTTTGCATTGACGATACAGCGGTCACCGTTGTTGAATATCACTTGGAGTGGGCCAGTGACATCCACAGTGCCGATGTTATTTCTACGAACAGCGCTTGCCGACAACAGCTGCGCCTCTATCTTGGCGATCATCTTTGCATCGTTGTCATGCTAGGTCACAGAACTCTTGGGTGTTGGCATGAAGAACCACGGGAACCCATAAAGCCGTAAGAACAGAAATACTCAACATCTAACCTTGCGATACAAAACGGGAAACTATGGATGCTCTGGTCATAAAATGGGACAGCAAAATTGGCCCGCCAGATATATCCTTACGGAAAAGTCTAGGTCCTGCAATATGGTTCGATACTACCGTGATGTCAAGCGTATGCCTTCTTGCTAGGTTCTCTGCCCGTGTGCTCCTGCAGGACCTCTGAAGGTGTCAGAAGCGTGTCTGCCTGAGTCTTCCTCTCCGGCATCTTGTCCTGACTGATCACTTCCCACGAACTATCATGGCAAATGCATACTTGCGAATCAGGAAATTCCGTATTATCATTCTGCAAGGGCCAGCTATATTACCGATGACGCAAGAAACGACACTTCTGGATGAAATTATACGAATCAGAGGATTATGGTTGCTCGAAACGCGGTAAGATGAACGCTTCCGTCTTGGAGTGATGATTCGTTGGGGCTATCAATCAGAGAGTAACGCATAGCGAAGCATCGCTTGGGCCGTCGGTTCCAAGCACAAGGAGGCTATGCATGCAGATGTCAATCATGAGACGGCTTGTTTCATTGATGGCCAGAAGAAAGGCCAAGGAAGTAGAGCATATTCTGAGCAACCCCATTGAGCTTACAGAAGAGAAGCTCATGTCCGTGCTCGCACGTCACAAAGGTACTGTTTTTGGTAAGAGATACGACTTTGAATCCATAAGGAACTCGGAAGAGTATTCGTCCAATGTCCCGCTCTTCGACTACCATGGCATGGAACCGTACCTGAAGATGACGTACGACAATCCGAACGGACAAGTGTTGACTGCCGACCCGGTAATATGGTATCTGAAGACTTCAGGAACGACAGGAAAGCCGAAGTACATTCCCTTGACGGAGAGTGGAGCTGAGGACACTTCGAAAGGAACGATGCTTGTGTGGTTGGCATTTGTCAATGCTGATTCAGACAATGCCAAGATATTCGACGGTACCCTCGTAACACTGGGCGCGCCAGCCGTTATCGATCACATTAATGGAATCCCCGTAGGATATGCTACAGGTGCAATGATTAGACGCTTCAATCCGCTTCTCAAGAGACTGATGAAACCCGGAGAGGATGTATTCAACATAACTGACGTTGATGAGAAGATGAAACGTTATGCCAATCTTCTTGCAACAACCAACGTGACGGGCTTGCTGGGCATAAGCACACTGTTGCTAGCGCTTGTCCGCAGGATGCAGACTCAATACGGTCCATGGTTGCTTGACTCTTTGAAGGGAACCCGGCACGAACAGAGAATCAGACGGCTCGTGAACGACGAAGGCATGATGGACGTACAAGGCCTATGGCCTAATCTGCGGCTGCTTACCACTTCTGGAATAGATTGTGACCCCTACAGAGAATGGATCAGCAAGACACTGCCGACTGCGAGGATTCTTGATATGTACGGAGGGTCTGAGGGCTTCTATGGAGGTCAGCTCTTCGAAGAACCGGGAATTCAGCTGCTTCCGAGTCTTAATTACCTTGAGTTCATCCCCGAGAGTGAAGTAGAAGTTCTCAATCCCACTGTAGTGCCCTTGTCGGAGGTCAGGAAGGGATTCAGGTATGAGATGGTTCTGACGAATAACACAGGGTGCTATAGGTATCGACTCGGTGATATGTTGACCTTCACAAACACCAATCCTTACACAATACGATCAATCAGTAGAAAAGGCAAGATTGTCAACATGTCGGGCGAAAAGCTATCCGACAAGCATGTATCCAATGCCATGGCCGCAGCCTGCTTGAAGACTGGCGTTCAGGTGTCAGACTACTGTATGGTCGGTTTGGTTGAAAACGGAATACCGCATTACACGCTAGCTCTCATGTTGGGTAACAACAATATCGATGCAGTCGAGTTTCTCACAGCTCTTGAAGAGGCATTGATGTCGGACAGCGAGGAATTCCGTATAGTCAGGGAGTCAGGCGCACTCGGCCCGACTACATTAACGCTCATGAAATCATCGTACTTCGAGAATGTCGTTCGAGCAACACACATCCAGGCCAAACCAGTGACTCTCACTACCGATACTCAGGTACTCGCTGCTCAGGATTGATGATGGTTTCCTCAAGCTGTCGTAGATATCGAATCTCTGGATCAGGTCATAGTAGTAACGCATATGGACGAGCTGCGGGCGTCTGCGGAGAGTGTGATTTCGCTAGTGCCACAGGGCAAGGGGCGTCAATCATTGGTTGAAATCCAGGAGTGAGTAATCAATCAGCGTCGAAGACTGCATCCTTCAGCCTCGACAAGTCCTTGTGATTCATCACCAAGCCTCTCAACTTCACCGCGAACTTCCTGTCACCAAATGCAATACCGCCAACTGCCGTGCCATCCTTGGTCACTACTTTGAGATATGTTCCCCTCTGAGCATCCGTTCGTACAAACGACTCGTACTCCGGAGTCTGTGGATTGAAAACGCCAATCGAGGTCAAGTCTATGCCAGCAACTTGTAGCGTGTTCGATGGAATTGTACCCTCGTATCTTGCGCTGTCTGGCTTGAGCATGTTGCGTGCAGCGACCTTCGCACTTTCTAGGGCCACAGGTATTATTCCATAGTACGTCCCTTTCCACTCGATACAGTCACCCGCAGCGAAAACCCTTGGAACCGAAGTCTGCATTCGTTCGTCGACGATGATTCCTCTGCCGACCCCAATGCCCGTTGCTTTGGCGAGCTCAACGTTGGGCTTAACGCCAGTCGCAACGACAATCATATCACCTGCAATGGAGTTTCCCGTCGTGGGCACAACACCGGTTGCCCGGTCGCCTCCGGTGATTTCCTTGCATGCATAATTCATCAAGACCCTAATGCCCATCTCTCTTAGTCTCTTGGTCAACAATCCGCTTGCATTGTGGTCGAGTTGTGCAGGCAGCAGTGTGTCGATGTTCGTGACAACCACTGGTTCTTGGCCCGCTTCCCGGACTGCAGCGGCGAGTTCCACTCCAAGGATGCCTCCTCCCACGATTACTACTTGACCCGCGCCTCTTATTGAGTCTCGAATTATCGTCGCATCATCCAGGGTCCTGAGAACGAAAACCCCTCGTTTGTCTGTACCTTGAATGGGAGGGATGAATGGGTAGCTCCCGACGCCGACCAGCACGGCACCGAAACCAGAATGAGTGGAAGAATGAGTGACTATACTTCTTGTCTGCGAGTCGACCTTTGCAGCGGCCTCAGAGAGATGCAGTTGCGCGCCCTGCTTCTCATACCAGTCTTGATCATACTGAATGATATCCTTCTCGTTCACACGACCTGCAATATAGTCAATAAGCCTAGGTCTTGGGTAGTAAGCGTGACGTTCGTCGGTAAAGACTTCAATCTTCACACTTGGGTCGATATGGGCGATCTCACGCGTCGCAGTAATGGCGGCCACGCCGTTGCCGATGATGCCGATGGTTCTAGCCATTTTTCTGTTCGGATTGGCTACCTTCAAAGGGTCTTATTGAATCTAGCGACAGGCATCTCGAGGGCGCTGTGTGTTTGGCCACGCCTCAATTGCGGCCCTGTCTGACGAGCCGGGGGCCCAAGCTATATTACAAAGAGGCCAACAAGCATTGACATGCTCTCGACCAGAACGGCGGATGCCGCAGAGGAAAAAGTGGGATTCAGTACGACTGAGCAGTCTGGATGGAATCTCACCAACTTCACGGGGTTGAATATCTGAATCATGAGATTCGATTCTTGTTGGCGGGTAGAAAGTTGCCAGCCTGATTGTGTCATGATTGGAGCATTTCTCAGTCTGGCGAGAAGACCCGGCGAGAGCTCATGAGGTCCGATGATTTCAAACCGTTCAGACTGTTGAGATGGAATTCCAAACCAATAGGATACTGTGGTATTAGGTGACTCAACAACGAATCCTACATCAGAAAGGACTCTGAGCTTTTCCTTCTCAAGCCACTGTACGCAGCTTCGACCTTTTGTGATGATGATCTCAAGGGCAGATAATCGAGCCATTACATGATGCTGAAGCTGATCCACATCTTCTTCCAGAAGTCTAATCCGATAGTTTCGATAGCCCGCAACATAACAGACACCGCATAGTACGAGAAGAAGACCGGCTGCACCTAGTACCAGATACATCTTGGGTCCGGTGGCGACTGCTATCCCCATGCTGGTGACTGAGTAGGCTAGTACAGCGAACCATGCAACATCGTTCAAATCGTCTGCTCTCGAGCTTTCGTGTTCGTCGATTTCGGCGTATGTCCTTTCGAAGAGGCGCGAGATTTCCTCTCGATGCATGTCGGCCGTTACTTCTTTCCAGCCTGAGCCTAGAATCGAAGGGTCTACGAAACCTAGTCGGGACCTGGTTCCTGCTCCAAGACCACTGTATTTGCGTGTGGCCGCGAGGCCGACTGCGCCTTCGACAACAATCAAAACGACGGCTCCTTCGGGCGTCCCTGATGCAGGAAACAGCAGTAAGAGAACCCCACAATAGGCTGCGAATACTGGTAAGCTGATAAGCACTACCGAAAAGGTGCGCCTTCGGATTGCCCAGAGGTCCAGCTTCAGGAACTGCCTTGTCGGCTCCTCTGACTTGGGCATCACATATCTCCAAGAGGCTTCGAAGCAACCTCTCGATAAAGGCTTTCAGTTTCCATCATTCGTACAGTACTCCACTAGGATGAAAGCAAAGTTCTGTCGTAGGGAGCAGTGCTATGATTCTTCTGTCCGGAAATCACGAGATGAAGAAGACCTCTCCCAGGTTCTCGGATGCATGGAGACGGATGTGCATGTCAGTTTCAAGAACGTGTGATGCATCTTGAACTTTTATGATTCCGATTGCCTGCTGCGCATAGGCGACTGAGGCAAACTCCCCGATTGATTCGCCGAACTCTGCTAGTACTGCTGACACCTTGGTGAAGAGGCTGTTCAGTTCACGAGCGTTTGTCTTGAGGTGTTTTTCCAGATTCATGCCTAGAACTGGGATCTCGTCCGATGCCCAGCGTCGTTTCAGGCTCTTAGGATTTACAACAACGACTGCTCGACCAGTGAATTCACCACTGCGTCCCACTGATTCCCCCTTCAGAATCGGAAACACGTGCGGCTCCTCAGTCTTGGGTGTCTTCTTTGTCATGTGAGCCATCCCTGTTTTACAGAATGCGGTCAGTAATCAATCCGCCGCGCTGGCATTTAACGTTTCGCCAGACTTGACCGTCGCGGTGGAATCGACCTCCACACTAATATCGATGTTAGTACCTGCCTTTTTCGTGATTCTGCATGACAGTCTACGAATTCGAAGGTAGGGTCCCCGCTATCAGTGATAAGGCATACGTCAGTCATTCTGCCACAGTGATTGGAAAGGTCTCGATTGGCAGCCTCTGCTACATCGCACCTGGGGCTGTTGTCAAAGGTGACTACGGAGAGGTGGCGATTGGTGACGGAACGAGTGTTCAGGACAATGTGGTTGTACATGCGAGACCCGGTGAGAAGACAACCGTCGGCAAGAATGTGACTCTTGGTCACGGCTGCATCATACATAATGCGACCGTGAAGGACGAGGCAGTGATAGGGATGGGCGCGATAGTGTCAGACTATGCCGTGATTGGACGCTGGGCCATCGTTGGAGAAGGCGCAGTAATCACGCAAAGCTTCCAGGTGCCAGATGAGAAGATTGCTGTTGGTGTACCTGCGAAGGTAATTGGTGACGTTCAACAACGGCACAAGGATGAGCTTTCGAGATTCAAATCGATTTACAAGGACCTAGCAGCAAGGTATCCAACCGGGCTGAAGTCGATTCGTGACTAACCCGAGATGGGGCTTTCAGGGGGCACGGCCGCAGAAATGACTTTTCTACGAAGGTGGTTCAGACCCACCTGGGACACAGCTACTATCTTCGGGACACCATTGTGTCGCGGTTGAACCGTTTCAATGCCAATGCCCATGTGACGGTCACGAGAATGATACTAATGAGAAATGTGAAGAGATTAGCTAACCATATCACGTTGGGATTCGGCATATCGGCCTCCAAAGTGACGATGGGAACGAGCATCGGGATCATGAGCACGAGGATTATCATGCCTGACGACTGATAGGCCTCATAGACTCTCTTGACCTTCCCGCTGATTATGATGTTTACTGAGACAGCGGTCAGTATCACTAACGGTGCTGCACAAAGAATCAAGAACAGGCCTGGAACATCGGGAATCATCATCCAAGGTTTCCCAGTGACTACAAACGCAATAGTCGACCCCAGCAAGACCGCACATGTGCCAGCGAGTAGAAGCGCTATGCTTGGGATAAAAGAACTCAGTGTCTTGCCGAGGAGGAGCTCACGATCTGTGAGGGGCGTCGACAGGATGGGCTCCAACGTATTCTGTTCTCTTTCGCCAACAAGCGCGTTTGCAGAAATCATGGTCGCCGGTATGACTGAGAACATGGCGAGGAGAGTTGCCCCCATCGGAGGGAAGAAGGCCATCAGGATGTAATAGTCAGCTCCCAAGGGCACCGATGCAACAACCAAGACAATCAATAGCAGCGCTATAATAGGGCCGAAAGCCCCCATCCCTATTAGGCTCAGCCTGACGTACTTGACCTGAAGTGCCATCTTCAGGTCTGCTCTGGCAACCAACATCGCCTTGCTAAAAGCCATCACGAAGAACCTCCTTTGATCGTCTCCAAGTACAGATCTTCGAGCGATGCTTCTTCCTCGGAGAACTCCACGACATTGACGCCAGCATCCAGCAGTTTGCGTATCAGCTTCGAGTTATTTTGAAGAGGATCCCGGATTCTGACAACGATCGTGTCAACCTCCGTACTTGCAGATTCGACGTAATCAACAGACCGGACTAACGATTCTGCCTTGCTTGGATCACCAACGATTCTTATTCTGTATTCCTGCTGTCCGTGCAGCTTCTCACGTAACTCTGTTGTTTTTCCAGTCAGTATGATTTTGCCCTTGTCTATAATCGCTATCCTGTCACAGATTCGTTGGACCTCAGCTAAGTTGTGTGAGTTGATGAAGAATGTCTGTCTGTATTTCTGGGACAGGCTCATGATGAGTTCGCGAACACGCTTTGCCGCGACCGGGTCGAGCGCAGAAGTTGGCTCATCAAGCAGTAGCACTCTCGGATTATGAAGCAGCGCTCTACAGAGTGCGACCCTTTGTCTGTTGCCTGTACTGAGGGTACCAGTCTTGTCGTCCTTCCTTTCCCAGAGCTCCATGAAAGTCAGGAGGTCTTGTATTCGGCCCGGTATCTCATCATCTGGCACACCGTATAGCCGTCCGAAGTACTCGAGATTCTCGTAGACAGTCAATGAGGGGTAAAGCGTGTGGTTTCCTTCCTCTGGAAGAACGCCAGTAATCTCTCTCACCTTTACAGGGCTCTCTCTGATATCCAGTCCACCTACTTTGGCCGTCCCATCAGTAGGCTTCAGTAGCGTGCAAAGGAGCCTTATGGTAGTGCTCTTTCCTGCGCCATTAGGCCCAAGTAGCCCGAAGATGGATCCTTCGGGAACTGATTCTTCAATATGGTCAAGTGCGACAAGTTCTCCGAAGTTCTTTGTCAATCCGAGTATCTCGACTTCTTCTGACACGCAGACCACCATGAGCGACTATGACAGGGCCAGCCAATCCTACGTAATGATGGCATGCCGACATCAGGAGCGAGGGTCATCAACATAAAAGGTGATGGGTCACAACAGCACTAGCGCCGCTCCAGCAATGAACTAGTGTACTACGTATATTTTCTCAATCACTGCCGTGGTTGTCTCCCTAATTCCTGGTATCGTATGAATTCTTTGGACAGTGATATCGTATAGCTGCTCCAGACTTTCGACCTGAATTCGCATTATGATGTCGTAGTGTCCTGTTACTACGGCAATCTTGTTGGCTTGTTGAATGAGTCTCAGCTGTTCGACAACTTTGTCCAACTGCCCTATTTCGATGTCCATAAGCACATACGCTTGGATTGAGTTACCCATCTTTCCACCTCGAACTGGTTTTACTAATCATATCCACATTGTTATCTGTAATCCTTGAGGACAATGAGCGTGTGAATGCTCTCAACACCGGGAACCTTCTGAACCCGACTTAGTATCTGAGACCGTGTCTTCGCGAGGCTACGAGCCTTGATACTCAGAAGGTAATCAATGTCACCTGCAATCCCAGAAACGCTCTCAACTCCCTTGATATTGAAGAGAAGGGGCAGTAGGTCTCCGGTTTGTGGTTTGACTCTGATTATGATGATCGCTCTCACATCTGATGCCTGTAGAGCAATTACTCCGATCATGACAAGGGAAACACCAAAGATCTTCAAAGTCCATAAGGAAGCAGCGGTGCTAATCGTCCCGAAGGATCCGGGGACAATTAGGTTGCCAATCAGCATCAAGGGTATCCCGAGCACGACCGAAATCGAGGACAATGAGTTGACGATAGCCATCGATCCCCGTCCGAGGGCTCTTGAGTACATCACGATCGAGAAGAATGCCGTCAGGGACCCGCCGATGGTTGCCCAGAGCAAGGGCACAAATGTCACTGTCATTATCTGCCATGAACTGGCATTCAAAGAGGGGATTGCGAGGAGGCTGAACACTGTGTTAAGAAAGAGCAGCGACCAGAGACGCATGTTGAGAGTGTCCACCTGAAGTCCGGGCCTGATTTCGTGGCGCTTAGTCTTCCGTTGATAGTAGGTCAAGACTGCAGATGACATGTTCATTGGCACGAGCACCACGAGCAATGTAAGGGGACTGAACTCCCCTTCAGGAGAGACTCCCACAAGAAGCACTCCGAACATTATGGACATAATGCACTGAACTTCGATGATTGTGGGCGTGTCCTTTTCAGCCATCAAATCCCCTATCAGAAGATAGATGACGGCGAGTTGACCAAAGGGTAGCACAGCGGATGCGTCTGGATTGGTTCCCACCAACCAGTAGTAGGAAAATGTCGAAATGCCAGCGAAGACACCACCAATGAAAGTATAGATCATGGGTTTCTTCGGGAGCACACCTATTCTGCCAAAATCAGGGTCGACCAAGTAGCCCAATGGTCTTGGTTTCTCGTCGATTCTCTTCTTTGCACTCAGGAATAGCACGAGTAGGCTTGTGACCACAAAGCTGACCCACTGTGCCATGAGACCATATTCCATGGAGTACTCAGAAGGGATTATCTTGTTGAGAGCGACAATGTCAAAACCGACAGAGAATGTACGCATCACTCCGGCTCCCAGAGCCAGAAAGTAGAAGATAGAAACAACGGAATGGCGACTAACGGGCCTTTCGCTTGTGCTGCTCAAAGCTCCAATCCCACCGTTCTTGCGCCAGCCAGCGTAAAGACCAACTCAGCTACTCTTTCTCTTCCTCGGCTTGCTGATCAGTCGTCGGTTCTTCTTCTGGTGCTTCAGCGGTTGTCTCTTGAGTTTCATCTGTTGCGGGCTTCTTCTTGGACCGCTTCTTATCATCACTCACAACACGTTGCGCCATGATGAACTCATCGAACGTCATTCTTTTGCCGCTAGTCAGCTTCTCAACTGCGAGATCAAGCCGTTCTTTATCTTGCTCTCTCTGCTGGGCCTTCTTGCCGGTCTTCTCTGCTTCTTTTCTCTCCGACATCTGCTTCCTGATTTTCTCGTGAAGATCATCAATCTGGGTGCGGGCGTCCTTCAGTTTCGTCTCCCCGTCCTTGACCTTCTTCAGCCATTCCACGAAGTTCTGGTGTGCTGTGTCGGCCGACTTCTTATACTGCTCCAGTTGCGGCCTGATTCTCACGACTTCTTGATGATGGACTTGGGACTGTTCGGAAAGCGTGAGTACCTTCTGATGAGCATCTGTGGCATCCTCCTTGAGTCTCCTTGCCAATCTGCGAAGTTCGCTTATTTTATCCTGCTTCTCTTTCTCTTGACCAATCTTCACAAGCTGGGCTTCTATCTTCGCAATCTCATCAACGATTTGTCTCTCCTCGTCCATGGAGAGTTGTTCTGTCTGCTGTTTCCATTCCAGTTCCTCGACACTCCGCATCATTCTTCTCTGGTCTGTCGAGGGACTGCCCACTATCTTGTCCCTCAAGTCACGGATTTCGTCGTACACACTCTTCAGCTGTGCATGTATGGCTGTACGTTTGTCCTTAGCTTCTGTTATCTCAGAATTGATGCGGTCACGTTCCTCACGTTCGGCCTTGACGGACTCTATCAGGGCACGGACTTCCTTGTTGTGTTCGTCTCGGATTGTCTTGTATTCCCGCATCTTGTCGCGGTCTCTCCGCAACTGCTCCAAATCTTCTCGTGCTTGCGTTTTGAGTTCTCTGAGCTTAGCTCGTAGAAACTCGAGGTCTTCTGGAATTGTTTCAGCGGCTTCTGTCAAACCAATTGAACCTCAGAACTTCGTCTTGCTGTCCTGCAAAGCAGGAAGGATTCCACGACATTCTCACCCGACCGGGGTGACCCCGTCGAGCGGGTAAATGGGACGCCATCTAGCCCGCTTTTAAGCTTATGGAAATAACTGGCTAGTCGCGACTGAATACACCTGCTATTCTGTCGGAGATATCGAAATCCGTCACTTGCTGTAAGCCCGACCAGCCCGGAGTCGCATTCGCTTCCAGCACCCAGAGTTGTCCTGAGAGATCTGGAATGATGTCCACCCCCACCAATCTACCGCGAACCGACTTTGCGGCACCGATTGCCAGCTCAGCCACGTCTATATCGTTCTTGCGGGGTAGCCCACCCGCGTGGATATTTCTAGTGATACCTTCTCCCCCGATCCTCTTCATTGTCGCGATGACTTCGCCTTCGACAACCAGAGCCCTAACATCATACCCGGGATTCTCGATGTACTCCTGAAGAAGAAAGGCCCCTTTTCCGTAAGCCTGACTGTGAATCTTGAGATAATCATGTATGTTCTCAAGATCGAACTCGCGTTTGACTAGTTGAACACCCTGACCTCCAAAGCCTGTTATGGGCTTCAATACACAAGGCGTGTGTGATCTAAGGAAATCAACAGCGATGTCGATGGACTCTGTAATGAGAGTCTCTGGGACTGGTAGCCCTGCTGAAATTAGCTTACGCATGGTTTCGGCTTTGTTTCGCATAAGGAGTATAGACGAAACGGAGTTGATGATCTCGACGCCCGACTCTGCCAGAGCCGATAGGAGCCCCACTCGGTTGAAGAACGCTCCGATTTCAGTGGCGCCGAGATCCAACACGAGCAGCAAGTCTAGGTCCGTCAAATCCTTACCACCTGTCGCAACACGATGGGTGTTGGTTGAGCCCGTTCGGGCAATCTTCCACGGAATCACCTGAATGGCATTGACACCACGATTCTGAAATGCCGTGGTCAAGCTTTGCACCCGGGGAGAGTACGGATCAGACGAGAAGAGTCCCACTTCGAAATGCGGTTTGGCCAAGATATCCAACTCAATTCAACGATTCTCGAATTCCTTTTATCCGTAGCGCGGAGCTTTTAACCAGCATAGCATAAGCAGACAGTCAAATGACGCTGTTTTCAGATTCTGAGATGGGGACAATCCGCCAAGAGCTCAACCAACGGAAAGGCAACGTTCTGATAACGTTCCGGAACAGCCATGGCCCCACGCAGCTCAAGAAGCTGTGGAAGGAGATGCTTGAGAGTCTTGGGCATTCCGGCCGATGCCTCAGCTGGTGGTCGAGCTCCGGTACTGCGGGTCTTCTCGAATGTAAGGTCGGCAGCAATCTCGACATCTTTGGCCAGTGGGCTTTGGCCGAAGAGACCAAGCTCACTGCCGTGCTTCAAGTGGGCGATGATGAGTTGGTCAACATCAGAGAAGGTTTTGATGCCGGAAACGTATCATCATCTGCTATGAGGCTAATCAGAATTGGCGAGACAGGTCAAGACTGATTCAGTCAACTGTGAGTGTCTTGGATAGATTCCGCGGCAAATCCGGATCTATGCCTAGGTCCACTGACAGGAAATAGCTAAGAAGCTGAAGTGGGATGACATCTATCATCGGATTGAGTACTATGTTCCCTTTCGGGACCTCCAAGTAGTCAACCTCGTTTGAGACGTACGGCTCAAGGCTGCTCTCCCGCTCACCCACGATTATCGCACGACCAAACCTGCACTTGACCTCGTTGATGTGGTTGATTACCATCCAGCTGTCTTCGGGTGTCGTTACAAATATCACAGGGTAGTCTCTTGTGACGATACTTAGTGGGCCGTGCTTGAACTCGGAACTGTACATTCCTTCACAGTGATTGTAACATATCTCCTTTATTTTGAGTGCTCCCTCACGGGCTACTCCATCGGTCATGCCGTAGCCTAAACAGTAAAGATCCTTTACACCGATCAAGGTCTTTGCGAGATTCTTTGCAAGGATTCCAGTGTGGTCGATTGTTGCTTGGGCCTGTGTTGGAAGGTCCTGACTTAACATCCGAACAATGGACTTGGCTTCTTGTCTGTCCAAGGTGCCATTTCTCTCGCCGAGCATCGCTGCCAGATAGGCAAAGATGACTGTCTGAGAGAAGTACGTCTTTGTGGCTGGGACGCTCACTTCGTACCCGCAGGCCATAGGTATGTACGCGTCGGCATTGAACATTAGGGTACTCCCTATGACGTTGACAATGCCCAGTGTTTTCCCTCTGCCTTGACTCTTCACGAGATTCAGGACGTTGAGTATATCCTTGGTCTCTCCGCTTTGGGAAACCAAGATGGACAGGCTGTCTTCATCCAAGGCCCTGCCGTACATGGACTCGAACTGGCCACCAATGGAGGGAACAAGAGGTATGCCTGCCAGTCGATTGAAGTAATAGGCCCCTACCACTCCCGCATTGTAGGACGACCCACAAGCCACGAGGTACAGATTCTTTGATTCTTCTATGATATTCAGCCATTCATCGGACTTGGCTCCCTGAAGAACTCCCATTACGTCTTGAGCAACCTTCGGCTGTTCGTTAATCTCTTTGAGCATGAAGTGCGGAAAGCCGCCCTTCTCTGCGGCATGCACGTCGATGGTTGTGGGTTCGGGCTTCCGAGTGAGTCGCTTCCCATCTTCGATTCTGTACACCTCGACCTTCTCTGGAGAGAGCGCCAGCATTTCTCCGTCGGCAAGGTAGATGATGTTGTTAGTAACTGGAAGTATTGAAGGCAAGTCACTTGATGCGATCGTTTCTTCGTTACCCACACCAGCAACAAGCGAAGAGCCCATCTTGACGGCATAGATCTCCCTGCTGTCTGCCCTGCCAACAGCAAATGAAAAGGCACCTTTCAAATCGCGTGTAGAAAGCCTCACGGCTTCAAGCATGTCGCCTGTCTGTTCGTAGTACTTATCTACCGCGTGAACACAAAGCTCTCCATCATTCTCAGAACGCACGATATGACCTGTTTCTACAAGCTCCCTTCGATACTCGACGTAATTGTGGATATTGCCGTTGTGAGCCCCATAGATTGAATCATCACATGCGAAATGTGGTTGGGCATTCAGCTTTGTTGGCGGACCGTATGTAGCCCATCTGAGTTGTACAATTCCTCTGTCTCCCTTCATCTTGGACAATCCAAGTAACTTGTCTACAGCATCCACTGTCCCGACATCTTTCCTAAGGTCGACCTTGCCTTCGTGAACAGCTGCAAGACCAACGGAATCGTACCCCCGGTAGGTCAGTTTGCGTCCACACTTGACAAGAACCTCACCAATGTTCTCGCGATTGAGGCTCACAATACCAGTTATGCCGCACAAGTCAGACCCTTCTGAGCCCAGATTCTAATGTGGGGCTGTTACTGGACGCCCAAAAAGGTTGCGAAGCTTACATCCAATGTCAAGCATCACCCAACTTGTCGAAGACCTTTTATGACCTTTCAGCCCATCCGAATAGACGCCGACGCAAGAGGACTGGCTGATGGGAAAGCAAAAACGCTTGACGCTGCTTCTTCATCCGTTTAGGCGCGACCTCTACCAAGTCCTCTGTGAGAATCCTGGTACGTATCTTCTCGAACTTGTGGAGATGCTCGAATCTCCTCTTGGGACCCTCACGTGGCATCTGAGAATCCTTGAGCGCGAAGGGCTTGTGAAGTCAATCAAGTTCGCCGGCAAGAGGCTCTACTATCCTCGTATGTTACGGTCTCAGGAAGCAGAAATGGCCTACCTGACAATGCGCAGTGAGACCGCTAGAAGGGTGTTTTCGTACATTGTAAACAACCCGGGGTGCTATCAGGAACAGATGGCCGAGACCCTAGGTGTTCATCATGACACCGTGAGGTGGCACATCTCACGCATGGAGGAAGTCGGGCTGGTCCGTGTGGAAAAGCAGGGCCGGAAGAAGCGGCATTTCCTCGCGCATCTCGGCCAGGCGCTGCTGGACGGAAGTCTGAATTCAATAACAGAAGCCTACGTCATGTGGCTCATGGAGAAGCTGGAGAATGGATGTCTGAATCCCGAAATCAAAGAGAAGACGCAAGACCACGTGACTATCAGGATTGACTGTCCTGAAAGAGGAAAGGACTGTTACATAAAGATCAATCTCAGGGAGTGGCAACTAGATATGATCAGTGATGAAGAAACAGGCCCTCCCGAAATTGAAGAACCGACGAAGGTTCACTAGCCAGCGACATTCTCTTGGATAAATGCTATAATCTTCTTCGAAAGCGAATCCGGTTGCATTCCCCTGCACACGACTGCAAGCAGACGCGCTTCGTCGACTCGAGTAACCAAAAGGTCCGCCTGCTCAGAGTTTATCAGGATGGTCTCTGTGCGATTGGAGTATGTGAGCCCGTTTGCGAATATCGAGCTCACAAGTGCGGCAATCTCTATATGGTCTTCTAGCCCGACCGAACCCAAAGGCAAGCCCTCAATTGTCAGAAGCATGGCCTGAGTTATCTCTGGGAAAGTCTTTACAATGTTTCCAAGAAGTGTTTCCTTCGGGGGCGCTGCACTTGAACCCATAAGCAGCTCAATACGCGTGGCAATGGATTGGAACTTCGGCACCAACGATCCGGGCTCCATCGCGGCCTGTTCAGCTCTTACTAGTACAATTACCAGCTGATAGTGCGGCTGCAATACCGTCAGTATCGTCTCGCTTTGTGTGGAATGCATTAGGTAGGTTGGCTTTGCTTTTCCTACTCGCCCGAGCACATTCGTTCCCGCCCATACAAGTGCAGCTGATACAGTGGAGAGGACTTTGGGGTCAATACTCTCGTTCTTCCTGGACACCGCCGCGACAACCACACCTTCCTTTGTACAAAGTATAACATTCTTGACAGAGCGGTGTACCTTCAAGGCGTCTCCAAGCAAGTCTGCGACCTTGCCAAGCGTTTCTCCAGCCATAATCTTGCGCCTCTGCTTTCAAGCGTGTAGCTCACTGCCGCTATATAAGCTGTGGTCAAGCGCTGCGGCATGACCTAAGGGAGTTCGGTGGCAGCTGTTTCAGAGAAAACATACAGGCGAACGTCATTCATATTTGACTTGCGCCGCACAACTTGAGACTCTTTGAACAACAAGTTTAAATCAAGCCCTAGGCGCTTCGCTCCCGTTCGATGCTGGAGGAAGTACGGTGCCGAGTTCAACGACCTCATTGATATCCTCGATAGTGATTGTCATTGTCATCTTCGGTTCTGTGGGTACGTTTCTATTTGTCTCGAATCAATACAGGCCTCCTGAGATTGCAGTTGTGGTATTGGACCCGGGCTTCGATGACCTCAGCATGGCCGACCAAGTCGGCATAGGTATGAATGAAGTCTCTGCGAATTTCACGGTTCAGTACTACATAGCAAATCCATACCCAAAGACATCAGCTGAGGCCGAGACTCTGATGGAAAGCCTCGCATCCTCTGGCCATTATGAGCTCATTCTGGCGGCTGGACAAAAGCTAACAACGGCAGTGCACAATGCAGCAGTTGCTTACCCAAACCAGAAATTCGGGATGATCGGGGGGTTCGTTGATTTGTTAAACGTGGCATCCGGATCATATGCATCCGAACAGGCTGCTTTCTTAGCAGGTGCTCTTGCCGCGCTACTTTCGACTCAAGAGAACTACACAAGCAAAGTTGGGATACTTGCTTCCATGGATGATGACCCGGACGTGATCAGTCTGGTCAATGGTTTCGTGCAGGGTGTAGTGGCGGCCAATTCGACTTATGCGCTGAATGTAACGCTTTTGCCGACTGAATTCATTGGGAGCTACAACGACTCCAGCGCCGCGAGCAATAGCACGTTTCATTTGTTTGTCAACGATGGGGTCTCCGTATTGTTCGCTCCAGTCCGGGCCAGCATCGTCGGCGTGCGGGAAGGAATGCTATTCGCCAACAGCACAATCCTCTATTCCGAAGATAGGATGCCGCTTGTGATAGCTGCCGAAGGCGATCAGGACTACTACGGATGTGCTGACCCTCTCATTCCAGTCGCGCCGAGCTGGATTGTCACGAGTGTTGTATCTCGCACAGACTGGGTGTTCTACACAATAATCAATGCAACACTCTGGGACACATTCCCCTCTGGTTATCACTACCAGTACAATCTTGCTAATGGTGGTGCCAACGTCACGACGTTTGCTTACAGTTCCACCTACATTCCAGCTTCCGTTATGAACATCATTCATAGCTACAAGGACGCAATCGTTGCAGGTACCATCGTAGTTTCTCCATGAGCGGCAGGACCGCCATGGTACCGAGCAAGAGCATTCTGAAGTCACGAAGCACCGAGGTGTCTTCATATGAGCGCAGATGACATTATTGAATTCTGTCTGAAATCGGAGTCTCTCAAACGGCTTCCGCGCACGGGTTGGATACTTGCTGGAGAGGACTACTCAGGATGTGAGAAGATTGCATCTCATTGCTGGGGAACCTCTGTCATTGCCCTTCTTTTGGCGCTTCAACTCAGATTCGAAGGGAAGAGTGTCGACTTGGAGCGGCTGTTGACGATGGCAATTCTGCATGACTTGCCCGAGTCTATTGTCTCGGATATTCCCTACAGAGCCGTTGAACTGGGGGGAATTGCCATGAAATCAGCGAAGAAAGAGACAGAGCGAGTTGCGGCAAAACAGATACTGACCCCGCTGGGAGCTCTGGGTGAGTCCTTAAGCAAGGCTTTGGAGGAATTCGAGGGGCCAGACACTCTTGAGGCCAAAATCGCCGTTGCCTCTGACCGGCTCGATATGCTGGCGCATGCGGTGAGTATGGAGAATCGTGGTTTTCCCCCGCAGAACCTTGAACGGTTTTTTGAGCATGTGGAGAGCGAAATCAATAGCCTCCACTTGGATTTGGCCCAAGAGCTCTTCTCAGAACTGTTCAGACTTCACAAGACGCGCCTAGGTTCTCCTAAGAAGAGCCGCTAGAAGGAGCCGGAATGTCGTATTGATGCTGCTAGGATTCGCGCAGCTCTGATTGGCTCAGGTATTGCACCATCGAGAGTGAACAAGTCAATCAAGCGACGTCCTCTATTGACAGTCATTCCCGCAACGGAGAGGTAGACTTGGTAACCCGTGCTCAGGCGTATCTGGACTCGTTCGCCTGTTCGGTCCAGCACGTCTATCCGCTTTTTCCAGTCATCCGGGAAGTACTCTTTCACGTACTTCTCGATGCCTTCAGAGTGACGATAGGATACGCACGCAACAGGTGTCCCTGTTCTCTCATGCAACTCCTGCAGGTCGACAACATTGAACCAAGAAATCACGCTCCCTCCAAGCATCCAAGCTCTGATATCCTGCCTTTGGAGCGACTCATACATGGACGCTAGCCTGTCGGTGGCATCCAACCCGCCAATCGTTGGACGACAGAATCCATACCCGTCAATTCTGATATCGCCTCGCATCACGACTCCAGCCACGGTGCTGGACTTATCCGATTGTTCGAAACTTTCTGCAATCCCAAGAACCCTGACGCCACTTTTCCAACCGGTGTTATCTATGCGAACATCCGATGACGCGAGATCGTGTACGTGTTCGGTCATGGATTTCCACCAGAGGATAGGTCCTCAGGCAATAGTAGTCGTACTACTCGAAAGACTGCTTATTACTCTGAGTGTGTCCCAGTCTTGCAGGATTTTCACTGCCCGTCAACCAAACTTTATTAATGCGCATATCCCACCCACAGGCCAGTGCGCCGCGTTCGGAGAGTGGCAGCCATCCTTAACCCCGAGTTCGAACAACTGCAGGGCAAGCTGAGGCAGATTATGGAGGAAGCCACAGCTATGGCTGCAGGAGTTCGCGCTTGGATGCTCCTTTCGAAGGAGGGACTTCCCATTGCGTCTGCTGTGCCGCAGGGGTTAGAGGAAGCCGAAATCGCAGCAATGGCTGCGTCGATTCTGGGGGTCGCGGATTTAGCGGCAGAAAGAATGGAGCAGGGATCGCTGGAGGAAGTCCTAGTGACCAACCAGGATGGTATGATGCTCATGAAAAGCGCAGGCGAGAAGGCCATTCTTGTGCTAGCAGCAGCCAAGAGTCTGAAGACAGGCCTCTTGGTCTACGCCGCGAAGACTGCATGCGATCGGATAGCCCCTCTGCTCTAAGGCCAAGTGAGATTGGTCAACCACAGTATTGCTTGCAGAGCTAGTTTCGAGTTTTGAGTTGATGTGTATAGACCGCTGATTCCCCAATTATCAAAGGGATAGTTGCTGCCGACGACAACCAGCCTGTTGCCGCTCTCGCCTTCAAGTCCAACGACTACCGTCTTATTCTCATTATGAGGAATGCCTTCCATATCTGTCCAAGTCACCTCGGTCCATGCAAGCTCAAAACACGCACCAGAGAAGTTGAGCGAGCACCCATTATAGTCAAACGATTCCACGCCTTGGGTCACGTTGTGAGCAACCAGTCTCGTCACTGCAATCGTAGATGCAATTCCGTTCACAACAATCGTGATGGGCGGCATACTATCGTAGTTCATGCTGACATTAAACGCGGATAGAAGCTGATTGGCTCCTTCGACGTCAATGCTTGAGTTTTGCTGACCGACAACCAGTATGCCTCCTCCTGCTTCCCAGTAAGAAGTGTATGATTCTATGTCATCTTGTGAGTACCGAGTCGACCCGGCGTTCACAGGACTGCCGTTTACGGTGAAATAGTCCCACGAGCAAGGGTCAAGAATCACAATGGCATCATATCTCAGCATTGTATTGAGCTGCAAGGATTCGGGGTCTGTGATTTCCTCTACAGCTATGCCCAGCCTAGTCAGCAGTTCGTAGAATTCCCTGTATTGACCATAGATTGAATCAGTCCACCAAGGAGAGTGGCTTGTGTCAAAAGCGACGATTGCGAGTCCTACGGATGCGTTGAATTTGAGCTGGGCTGTGATTGTGACATACTCAGGAGCAACAAGGGTTATCGACGCTCTGAGGTTGCGAACAGAAATGTTTGACACCACGCATACTTTCAACGAGAAAGAGGAAGTCTGATTGACCACAATGCTGTCAGGTCCGGTAACCCATGGCGCGGCAGAACCACCATATACCAGACTGAACGTGGCACTATTGCTTGCGAAGACAGAGAAGTCTACAAAGCTAGTGGAATTCACGAACCATCTCTCGAAGCTATAAGGTCGGATGCCCGGAAGGACGCAGACGGCTAGAGGAAGGCTATCTGATTTGGGTGCAGCGTCCAAGTACATTACTGCCGAATAAGTATCTAAGTACCCGGCGCCAACCTCCCAAGAGTCCGAAGGCAAGTAGTGTGCACTCGCAATTAGAGTGGCCTTAATCATCCCGGGTGTCGATTCCCATCCGTTTTCTTTGCAGTGGGCAATCAGAGTGACGACTGCCGCAGTGACCCGTGGTGCAGCAAAGCTCGTACCCAGCACCGTCGCGGAGGTTTCACGGTCTGCATACCAGCCGTCTGCTGAGATGTCTGGTTTTAAGCTACCATTCCTCAATGGGCCACACGCCGAGAACGGATACGGAAACCCATGCTCATCCACAGCTCCAACGGCGATTGCCTGAACATACGCCGCTGGAGACTCGACCGAACTGCCTGCAACACCCGCCTGACCGTTGTTGCCTGCCGCAGCAACAACCGTGACTCCTCTCTCAAATGCCCACTTCACGGCATCACTGAGTATATCGTGGTTCGAAGCCAGACTCCCAAGGCTGAGGTTGATTATGGTGCAGTCTTCCTCGACTACAGCCCAATGAATGGCCGCAACGATTGCCAGTTCAAGAGCTGTGTTATTTGCATCTACGACCTTCGCATTGACAACCAGCGCGTTCGGCGCATTCTCGACTATGATCTTGGCCACGTAGGAACCATGCAGATATCCATGGGGCGCACTGTCTTCGGTGGAGTTGTCAGTTGAGGGATAGCCGTACGCTTTGTCTACAAAGCTCTTAGCGGCAGCTAACTTGTTCCAAAGAATCCCGTTAGTGTTCATGCCAGAGTCAATGACTGCTACTCGGACAGACTTCCCAGAAGGACCTATGCCCCCCGGAGCCAGATAAGCGAGAGTGAAAGCTGCGACGACGATAATTGTGCCTAAGAGCAAAGCGGTTCCTCTTCTCGGGACTGAAGGCATTTCGTAGTCTTCGTAAGTTGAGACCACACTGCTCCCTTCCGCTTTCGCTACCGAAGACAACAGGCTGCAATACTGATAAAGAATGGTACATCAGCAACTTTATCACGAACCCGCCTGCCAGCTCCAGTAGGTCACGTTTGTGGTTATCGAAGATCCCGATCGCTACGACTTCGAAGAATTCAGAGGGATTGATATCTATGAGCCGGGGACGAAGCTAGAGCGAGAGGTTAACTGGGACACTCTATTTCGCGTACTTCTCTTCACCGGCGGTTCCTTCGTTCTCGCTATGGGTCTGCTTCTATTCATCATGATACCATTGATCAATGCGGGGATGATTGTAATCAATGTAGTGACTTTCGGGGTTACCTTCAAACCTTGGGCGCTCTTACTGGTATCGCTTTCAGAGATTGGATTCATAGTGCCTCCTATGCTGTATGCGAAGAGGCGGGCTCTGCCGCTCGCGTCCGTTGGGCTTAAGTCATCCGCCCCGGCGACCGATATAGCGTTGGGTCTGTTGGTCGGCATAGTCATGCTGATTGCTAACATTGGCGTGACGGGATTTGTGAGCTGGTTAATCAATACCGTGACCGGGACACAGATCTCCACAGGTCCAAGTGCTTTCATCGCTTCAGGGACACAGGAGCTAATAGCGTGGATTGCGGTGATGTTTGTTGTTGTAGGATTGAGCGAGGAGACCGTATTCAGAGGTTTCCTGCAGAGACGAGTTCAGATGTACTTTCGAACACGTTCAAGTAGAAGCGGCACCAAATCCATTCTGATCACTTCTTTAGTCTTCGCGGCCGCTCATCTGGATTTGACCGGGCTTCCATCTCTGTTTGTTCTCAGTCTCTTTCTGGGATACCTTGCAGAGAAGAGAAGGTACTCCGTGCTTGGACCCGCTGTCGCCCATGGTTTCAACAACGCCGCAGTCGTTGTTCTTGCAACTCTCTTCGGATTCTAGTTGAGATGGTATCCACAATAAGGAGCACTAGGAGTCCGAGAGTGTTAGTCTCAGGTCGTTCAATTGGGTTGGCAGCCCGCGAATCCAGCCCATGGCAGAGACCTTGGTGGATTTTACGCCAGTGTAGCTCTTTTTGCTAGTACTCCCCATGCGAGTACTATCATAACTAGAGTGAAAGCCAATATCCGAAATATCTCGCTTGAGAAGGTCGCCAATGACACACCCTTGAATGCCGTGTCGATTATCATGATTCGTCCTAGGTTGAGAGGATACAAATCGTCGACAGGTCCTACATCCATGAATCCTGTTCCAACGATGAAAGAGCTAAACAGAATGAGTAGGAATGATTGATTTGCCTGCAGTCTTGTTCTACACATCGTTGATATGAAGACTCCCAAGGCGGACCCTGAAATAGACATCAACGCCAACACCCCGTTGAGCGTCAGATAGTCTGTATTGGGAACAATTCCAAACAGGCCCATCCAAAGCAACAATAAGAACTGCGCTTGTATCATGCCCAATATGAAGTACGCTAGAACTTTCGCTATTACTGCCTCCATCTTTGTTGCAGGTGTCAATAGCATCCTGTTCAATGGCACATCGCCCACTATCGCTTGGGCGCCGGTCGCGGCAACTGCTATGAATGATGAAAAAACAATCAAGAACACACCAAACGACGCCGCGGCATAGTCGCCTACCGGCTCAAATTCACGAATCGTGTCGACGTTAATCTCACCCTTTACCCATCCATGGTCGGACCGGAAGTCTGCCACCGCAGTCTGGAATGCTCCGAATACTGTCGCTTGGCTCTGAAAGTCTGTGCTGCTGATGTGTATGGGCACGAATGCTGGTATGTCTCCAGTTATGTTTCCCTCGAAGCCATAGGGAATGACGGCGTATGCTTTGATAGTGTCTTCGTACAATGCATTGAGAGCATCTTGTTCGGTGGCGAACCGCACGACGATGAAGTCAGGACTTTCCTCTAGGTACCACGTGAAATTGTCAGACAAATCCTGACCCGGATACGTATCAGTTGGGTCAAGATCCACGACTCCTATTGTTAGGGCATCAGAGTCCTTGCCAGTGTCTGTTCCAACGGTTGAGGCATTAGCCTGCAACCGGGCAACCCATAGTGTCCCCATTATCATGCCGGGCAGCGCGAACACCATTAGCAGTGCAAACTTGTCGATTTCGATGAGCCTCAGTTCCTTCAGAAGCATGGACCTTATTCGCCATGTCTTGGTGTTCTTCTCCTGAGTTACACGAGGGTGCTGAGACAAGGGCCTCACCTAAGACTCTGATTGAGCCTTCAAAGGTTCCCTTTTATGCGTTTTCGGGCGTCCTGATTGGCCTAGCATACCCAGAACATCGGCGCACATGAGCAGGTAGAGGACCAACGGACCATCCGTCCCCCATGATTCGATTTTCTTGACAACCTGGGCTTGTGACACGCGGATTCCTTTGTTGTACAGTCTGCCAAGAAGGTTTCTCATGCCCAGGTCACCTGAAGGGAAAACAGAGAAGTCGCCGAGACCAGATATGGCGAGGGCATCAATCGTCCAGTTGCCTATGCCTCGAAAAGACTGGAGCATCTCCCTTGCGTCTGCGGATGTCCTTCCTGAGAGCACCTCGACATTCAGCATTCCGGTGTTGGCTGCTGAGGCAACATCATATACGTAGTCAGTTTTGAATCCGAAGCCAAAATCAGACAGCCTCGGCCTCCCGGCGTTGACCAAAGTTAAAGCGCTGGGAAAGGAATACAGATGCCGCATCTTAAACTCAGTTGGGGTCACCAAACCGACAATCATACGTTTCGTGAGAATACTGGCTGCCCGATAGGACACCTGTTGTTGCAGGATGGCCTTGATGAGTGCCTCAAGAATAGTGTCTGTGCAGTACGGACGTATCTTCTCGACGGCAGGACCTACAGAACATACTACAGGATCCTCTATAATATGCTTCATCGCGCTACTAGTATCAACATCCAGACTTAATACTCGCCTTATCTTGCTTCGGATGCTCGATGCTCTCACATCCACGTTATCATATTGTAATCGCAGCTTATTGCCAGGAGATTCCTGCAACACTATGACTGGTGCTTGAATCTCATTGAATGTGAATACCCGTCCGAAACCTTCACTCCATGTGACTTCGGGAACTGGTTGAATGTCCGGGTACACCCAAGCGTGAACTGAAGACAGCAGGTCGTAAGCCCTAGGAACTTCAATTGAGAGCGTCATTCAATCTGGACGTCCGATGTCTGCAAGGCGTTTGTGATAGATGCATAGACAAGTATCTGCGTAGGCTCAGGCCTTGCAGATACCTCCATGCAGTGAAAAAAAAAGACACTACTCCTTCTTCTCGCCCTTCTTCAACGGGTTTCCACCCTTGAACGGATTCTTTGGGCCATGCATCTTGGGAACAATCTTCTTCTTGTCTTCGCTCACATTAGTCGCCTCACACTACTGTTTGAGTGCATAGTAGCTGCGGTTCGTTGACACATTACCGTATTTTAATCATTTGTCCATGTCGTTCGTTTGGGGGCAATCCATTCGCAGGCCTAGAACACGCTAATTGTAGCTTGTCATCTTCTGCCGTGTGTCATTTCTTTCTAGAACGTCTAGATTCTGAATTAGCACAACCCGCAATTAATACTCTAACTCAGCACCAAAGACCGAACTCGAACTGGCACGTCCCGTGGTTCTACATTGGCTGTTTCATCCAAGACCATTTGTGCAAACAGTCTGCCCGGGTGTTACAAGATACTCTATGACTATGACACGATAGCATTTCGTAACGACTAAGTATCCACCGTTATTTTTCCGGGGTTGTAGTCTGCATTTGGTCCGACTGTTGTGCGCCGCACCGGATTGCCTAGCATAACCCACTCGATTGCCGACAGCGCATTCTCGGAAGACAAATCCTGGCTTTGATGATTCTTGATGTCCTCAATCTGATGTCTTGGACTTTCATCCAAGTGATTGAAGATCTCCCGGTCCACTTGTAGTTTCACCTGTCCAAGCGTCTCATATGAGTCAAGGAGATCGAGAATCCCATACTTGTAGCCATCGCAATAGGCACAATAACGCCAGTCGTCGAAAGAACGCGTGTTGTTCATCGTGTCGAGGCTTGCGCCTAGGTAGCAAGCTCCTTGGTTCAGGAATGCTCTCACGAGCGGGCCTTCCCCTGCTGTACAGCAAGCTTCGGAGAAGACAAAGGGATAGCCTTGGAATCCGATTTGAGAAACCTGCTGATGACTCAGGATCATCGAGTTGTGCGACGCCCACATATCGGGAGTACCATGTATCCTTGATGAATACACACCATCAGAGAACTGAAGAATGAACTCAGTAAGAGACATTAGCCTCACGTCTCCGGGCGCAAATTTCTCAAGAACTTGAACATCGAATCCCAGTTTCACTAAGGCCTGCACGTGGCGATTGGATCGACCCGGTTGACTGTCGAAAATCACGGCTATGTTGCTGTCAATGATTAGTGGGTCCATATGATAGAGGACTGTCTGAGGCAAGCCAAATATCCGACCTACTGGCACATCTGGAACACCATCACCGTCCACATCTTGAAGAAACCAATCTGTGAAAGACTGATTACCCCCGAACCGCATCGGGGTCGAGGGAAGCTCGTCGCGTGAGCCAATGAGCAGTATGGCCGTATGCCTGCCCGGATCAAAAGCCCTCTTGATGCTGGCGAGCAAATCGGTCCAGCTGTTACTGTCCACAGCAATGAAATCTGATTCAAGTTCCCCTGCTTTCGCTCGGTAAAGACCAAGACTCTCGTTACCGACTCTGCCGCAAACTATCATTAGCTTACTGATTACTTCCCTTGGTGTGCGGCCAAGCTCATAGGTCCGAGAGAGGTCAGGACGCTTAGTGCTCAATAGCTTCCGGATCTCGTTTATGGTGCCCACACGCTTGCCTTTGTAGATGACGTTCATCGGTATTGCATCACAAGACCAAAACCGATAATACTGTTTCTACTTCGGATTAGATGCCCATAAGATCCAAGCGACGTGACTCGTTGATGCAGAATCGGATTGCTGTGGTTGCGCTCGATCTCGATGGCGTTCTTTTTGATGGGCCCAGCGCCGCGTATCCTCTTGCCAAACAGTTGGGTCTAGAAGAGGCCTTTGTGGGCGTTGTGAGAAAGCAGTTGTCGCTCAGAGACTCCATAATCCAAGGGGCAAGGATATGGACTGGCATCCCGGTGGACGGAACACTGGATCCTCTTGTTGAAAAGATCCCCTTGATGCTGGGTGCCGAGGAAACCGTGAAGTCTCTGAGGCAACTCGGTTACAGAGTGGGGTGTGTATCAAGCGGCGTTAGTCAGTTCTTCATGAAGCCTTTTAGTAGAAGACTGAATCTAGAGTTCGCCTTTTCCAACACGCTGGGCGAGAAGGACGGAAAGCACGACGGCACTGTAAAGTACGTAATGGAAGGACCTCAGAAGGCAGCGAAGGTCCTTCAGTATCTAAAGAGCAAAGGGTTCTCTTCCCGGAATCTAGCAAGCGTAGGTGATGGCGAGAACGACCTGGATTTGTTCAAGTTATCCTCTCTAAGTATTGCGTTCAACCCTCAGACCGAGCGGGTTAGCCAGGCAGCTTCGGTCACCATTCGGTCGAAGGATCTCCGGACAATCCTTCCGTATTTCGAGACAGCTTAGGACAGGACCTTTCTAACCAATTGCTCAATTCGAGTTCGATCCTGATCCGTCACAGATGGATGTACGGGAATCTCGAAGTGTTGTGCCCCAACCTCTTCAGAATTTGGTAGCTTTAACGCAGCGTAATTGGGGTACTTGACGAATCTAGCCCAACGCCAGTCTCTAATGTTCAGGTAGGTATCTTGCTTGTGGCATGGCAGAGCATAGACTGTACGAGATCCGACATCGTTCTGCTTCAGGTACTCAATCATTTTGTCTCGGTTCATCTTGGGGGAGTTCAGACAAGGTGCGTATACATGATATGCTGACTCGAAACCCTTCTTGGCCACTTGGGGGCGAATGCCTTTCAGTTCGAAGCACATTTTGTCGTACGCTGCTGCATTCTTTCGTCTGGCGGTCAAGACGCCGGGCAATCTCTTCAACTGCTCTAAACCGATGGCCGCGACCAAGTCCATCATTCGGCTGTTGTAGCCAATCCGATGATGACTATACCCCCCTTCCTTGCCTCGACCATGATTCTTGATCATCATGGCCTTATCGTAAACCTCCTCATCATTAGTCATGATCATGCCGCCCTCACCTGTCATCATGTTCTTGGTGGCATAGAAGGAGAATGCGGCAGTATGGCCGAAAGATCCAATCTTCCTTCCATCAATTGCAGCTCCGTGCGCTTGGGCCGCATCTTCGATGACTAGTAGGTTGTGCGCGTTCGCAATCTCCATTATCTGTTTCATATCACACGGCATTCCGAAGATATGGACTGGCATTATTGCCTTGGTCTTCTTTGTGATTGCCTTCTCAATCAAGTCTGGGTCGATGTTGTATGTGTCACGTTGGACGTCGACGAAAACAGGGATAGCTCCCAGCATGGCTATAGTATTTGCAGAAGCAATGAATGTGAAGGGCGTTGTTATGACTTCGTCGCCCGGTTGGATGTTCATGGCGTCCAGAGCAGTGCTCAGGGCAGTAGTCCCATTCGAAGTTGCTATGGCGAACTTGGTTCCAATGTATGTCGCGAATTCGTGTTCGAGTTCATGAGCAACAGTTCCTTCAGCGAGCATTCCGGATTCCAAGACTTTTCTGACGGCTTCAATCTCTTCTTTTCCAACGAGGGGTTTGGCTACTGGAATCATCGGGTCACCGGACTTCCCAACGGTATGAGCCGGTTAAAATGCTTGCTTTCTGTCATGGGACCATGCCCACTTCGAGGTGCAGGTGAGCACGCTGGATCTGCCTGTCCGCCTTGTCACATCAGAAGGAAGACGTTCTTGTCATGCGGCTTTCGACAATGCTGACGACGGCGATTGTCCCCAGCATTATGCTGAGAGCGACTAGTATGTAGATTATATCACCCAAGACGAATATAACCGCCAATGACAGACCGCTCATAAGACCGGTCAATGCTCTCGTTCTCACAGTAGTCTTACGAGGCGATAGTCTCTGCGTCGACCAATCAATCACAGTAGCGAATCCTACCACGACAGCCCCGAAGAACCACGCCCATGATGGCTCCAGACGCACATTGACTGCCAGGAGAACGATGATGCCCAAGCCGAGCCCACCGTAGATTCCCGAACACCGACCACAGAAATAGACAGAGTGGCTCCCAAGAGAAAGTCGAAGGCAATGTCCGTAAAGTGACGGAGGGTGATGAGAAAGCAATGAGTGAGCATTCTCAATGAATTGATGTCGTCTGCTCCATAACAGATCCTCGATATCCATCTCATCAGGGTGCATCTCTCGCCGAGGCAAGTCTCCGGAATCCGTCATGGCTGCGAGTCTGAGGGAAGAACATTCCTTATGTCCGTTGCCGTCGGGTACTTTCCATCACAGAGGTCATGGCTTATTTCCCTAATCGTTCTAAAGCCTTGAAGACAACACGTCGCCTAAATGGAAAGCCTCGCGATTTCCTCTACGAACGGAGAGTCAAGCGTCTTTTGTGCCGCCACCGCACTTAGCGTCAGGGCTTTGCCGCCGGGAATGAGTTCTTGGCTCGTCATGGGCCTGATTGTGGCAGCAGCGAGGGCTCGTGTCGCGTGCTTCTCCGGGAAAAGGTGCGGGAAGTATGACTCAAGAACGGCGGCATCAGCCAGATTGCGCAGGGTCTCAGTCTCCCACACATAGCTCTGTTCTGAGTCTGCATATAGGGCTGTCAATGCATCACAAAGCCATGCGAAATTCTGTCTGTCGATGTGGGCTGGCAGGGGGATGAGACCAAGGTTGTTGGGCAGTATGTTCACGGTCAGTCTGGCATCATTTGTGATGACCTTTCGGAAGAACCACCCAACAAGTCGCGAGTTCAACAAGACACAGACGGATTTCAGGAAGTCCGGTGCGGCTTCAGATATGTACGTGGCAGAGTTCAGAACTAGGAACCGACCCTCGTCAAAGAATGCAATGGGACTCCTCGAGTTCTGCTGTACAACGAGCTTCGGCCTTCCCCGAAGGTCTGATGGACCCGGTTTTGAAAGCACATCCCTGCTGTAATCCAAGAAGAACCGCTGGGTCCCTTTAAAAGCGGATATGTCTCTGCCGCGCAGAACCGGAACCCAATTCCCGTGCTCCTTTGGGATTGAGGAGAGAGACTGCCTGTTATGTCCAGTCTCAATTCCTCGCGTGATTGTCACGAAACCGCCCAGTCGAGGCAATTCCTCGAGTAGGTGTAGGAGGAGCATGTCTTCTTCGCGCACGTTCAAGAGATAGCGGTATTTCCAAGGACGCACGAGTCTCAAGTAGTCGATCTGCGAAATCGAAGTCATTGGGAGTTCGATGCTTGTCGGCCTTGCATATCCCGAGAGTCCAACACTCGTGTCTGGGAGTGGGCGCATGTTTCTCACAACGATTATGCCGGTCTCAGCAGTGACGCTCTTGAATACACTTGGACCGCAGTCAATCAGATTGACGCACTGATATGACTCCAGCAGAAGACGACGCAAGTCGCTGTAACTGTCCAAGGTGAGGATGTTCTTGTGAACCAAGTATGCCAATACGCCATCTCTTTTGAGCTGACGCAGGGCTGAGTATACAAACAATGCATGAGAGTTGTATTCACCTCGAACCGGATATCTTTCACGTAACTGTGTCTTCGTGCTTTCTGGCAGTGACGA
>PRDJ01000074.1 GCA_003345555.1 Candidatus Thorarchaeota archaeon | reverse complement strand
CTTATCGCGTATGCACAGGGCTATTTTCGGTACCCGAGAGGGGCCGACCTGCAGACCATCGCCTCCAGGCAGAAGATGGGGAGGACCACCTTCCTAGAGCATCTGAAGAAGGCCGAGAACAAGCTAATTACGGCTCTCATACCGCACATCCAACTGTTTAGGCAGCTCCCTGAGGAGCGCAGGCGGACGAAGGGGTTCGCCCGGGATGCAGGGTAGCCATAGGAGCAACGGGCCCGACACTATCGAGTAACCTAATCTCCATGAATCCCTGCAAGTCTACTCAGAGCTTCCGCCCCGAGCAGTCGCCAAGCGGCCCAGTGAAGGGAACGAGCTGACTGTATGCTTGATCACGCGACGTGCCACGGTCTCTGAGAATCACTTTCCTTCAGGGGCTTTCTGACGGCGACGGTTCTTCATCGGATTCAGGTAAGCTCTTCCAGACTCTTCTTCCGGCAAGTCTGAATGCGGCCAGACCAGTGAGTGCAGAGGGAAGAAACACCACAGGAATGAAAAACCATAGGGGCGCCAGAGTCCGTTGCGGTGAGGACTGCAGGATTGGCGAAGCAAGCATATGGTAGCCGACACCCAGCACCTCTCCGGTTACGGCGTCCAGACATACCGATCCCGCTCTTTCGCTATCTACTGAAACCACCCATGTCAGCCTGTAGTCACCTGATCCAATTCCGATCAGTAAGAGCACCGAAGACTCCACAGATGCTACCGGTTCGTTCAGGACTCTGAGATGATTCAATGCCAGCGTTTCCGCCCAGCCGCGACTCATCGAGCCCAATGTACTGATGCTTGAAACGAAGACCCAGTGGTACTGGAAACTCACCACTTCTCCTGTCTCAATGTCGAGGTCGAGCTCTATCACATTTCCCCAAACCAATACCTCGCTGATGATGTCAAAGAAGCGTAGCTTGTAGACGTACTGGCTTACATACTGGATGCCACGCTCCACCAAGGGTCCTAAGTACCTTGAATGAGCATCCAGAGTATAGTTGTTGTTCTTTAGAAACTCGAGGGCGTGGGCCTCAACTTCGGCCTTTGGCATTGGGTCCGTCCCGTTGTATTCTCTCCAGTAGGGCGAAGAACCGTGCGAGTAGTCCCAGGCTATTTGAAAGTCGATCACCTTTCCGGAGAACGCGTTCACCGCTCCGTATACTGTGACATTGGGTCCAAAGAACCTGAGCGGCCAGCAAGTAGGATTGTCCCACGTCCAGACCACGTCTCTCGTGAGATTCTGGTCTGTGAGGTATGATGACTGAGCTGCAAATTGTAACATGGTCTCGGCAGCCACGGACTCGTCTATCCTCTCAAGTCCTGAATAATCAATGGGCAATCGAATACCGTCCAGAGTGGGTCCAGCGGCACCTCCCGGGAGCATGGCCTCATCTTGGACCTGCGTGACAATCTCGTCGAAGACAGAGTCCTCAACAGGTGTTCCTCCCATCGTGACTAGACCCGAGGAGGTGACGCCAGCCACTATGACTGGAACGAGCATCCCCAGAGTGAACAGGAACACCATAACGACTGCAGCAGGTCTGTTTTCGAGCGGAAGTCTCGTACTGCGGACACCCAGCCAAACTAGCGTCATCGTTGTCTATTCAGTCTAGTTTCTGAGCACATCTGAGCAAGAACTAGAGCGGCTGAGCCTTCCACATCTTTACAGTCTCGAACCAGAAGATGAGTGTGGCAACTGCCAGACTCACAAGTAGAGTCACCAGCACCGCGTCGAAACGAGAGAAAAACACCAGCAAAGAGGAGATGAGGACCCCAGTGAAAAAGACTGCATAGAGGACGAATCTCGGCAAGAGCAACCTTCCTGTGCCGATGAAGAATCCAAGGAGTCCCGCATTCACTCTTCTCGTAACAACATATGCACCCTCCTTGTCCTTTCCGACCAGTCCGAGTTCTATCAGCTTGTTGAGATGGTGCAAGGCCAAACTTGAGCTTGAGAGCCCTACTGCCCTCTGTATCTCACGGGCTCCAAGCGGTTTGTTGGATCGAAGCATGTACCAATACACGACCAGAGTGTTCCCTCTGAGTTGGCTGTCGACCTCCGCTTGCTCACCTATCGGTATGTCTTCCTCCCTTTCTTTCGTGTACATTCCACCCGCCCATGTGATGTCAGGATGCAAATGGCCAGTTAGAGAATACACTGTCTCTTGACCTTGGTCTTAAGAATTATGGCAACACCTGTTGTCGTTTGGCATGCTACTCTGTCTGACCTTTCTGCTCGGCCTCGCGCCCAGTGGACTCGTTGCTGGAGCCGTCAGTGACCATCCAGTCCCACAGAATGCTCCTCTGCCTCATCGCTGTTTCCTGAATAGATTGACGAAGGCATACCATCCTCACTCCTCCAAGGATCCTGCTCTCCAGAATTCTAGAGGTTCACTGAAAGCAAGTCGAATCCTGTTCCTGTTTTCATATGTCTGGTAGCACAGAGTGCACGATTCTCCCACTGTGGCTTGCCTGACAATCGTCTGTTTCACGTCGACTGCCGAGAAGCTTCTTCTGTTTTCTTATTCTTGGATCTCTTTGAGAAGAATCGACCACTCCTTTTCATATACTCGCGGTGTTCGTCTCCAAATTCCTCTAGCATCATGTGTTCCTCTTTTCTGGCCACAAATGGAAACGGAATGATTACAAGAATCGCGAAACAGATGACGAGCAAGTTCGCCGTGACCAAAGACATCCCCAACGAGAATGTGCTCAGAACTGTATACATAGGGTGACGAACTCTCGCGTATGGCCCGTCTGTAATCAATGAGTGGCTTTGCTTTATCTGCAAACAAGGCGAGTATTGTCGTCCCAACGCACGGTGAATCCGAGCCAACATGGGTATGGCTGCAAGGGCCAACAATACACCAACCCACCTTACGACTTCCGGATGGCAAACTATCTGTGTCCACGCGAACCATAGTAAACCCAGTACATAGAGGAGTACAGAGCCTTGTCTCCTCCTAGTTACTGATGATGCACACTCTTTGGTCATAAGGTGGGAACTGCGCGCTTGGCGTGTTTTATATTGCCGCACGTGAATGGCTTTTGGTGGATTCGCATGCCGAAGATAGGAAAACCTAAGCCAATGGTCATCGTCGCTGTCCTTCTGACAATCGCAGCTGTCATTGTAGTGTTCGCAACAATACATCAATAGCAGGCACATTAATCACAGTCAGTGACGGGACAGGCGGACTCGTGTTCGTGTGGGCGGGTCCTGCGACATTGCATTCGATAGTTGTCGTAAGAGGAGTCATTGCCTCTGCACACACTCTGCAACTGGTTTCGTCGGTGGATGTCGTTTGGCTCTTTAGGTAGACATCGATGAGATGCCTGCGCTTGTTGCATGTCTGTCTTTCTAGTTGAAATCTATCTTAGGGCCGAGCTACCGCCGACCCTTCCTGTCGTCATCAACTACTTCATCAATAGCGATTGCCCGAGGGACAACAACTCGTCGGTCTACGGCAGGGTCCTTGATGACAATCGCGTACGTGTTCTTGAAGTCGAATATGGACCCGCCCAAGAAGATGTCCTTCCACACGTCCAGCTTGTCAATCTCTGCTGCCACGCGGCCTTGCATGTCGTAGACTTTGAAGCTGAAGCCGAGGAAATTGCCCTTGGCTTCAAAGAGCCTATTGCCACTGAGATCTTGAATCGCGCGGGCGGATTACTAGCTAGCCCTGATGTGGGAGAAGTAGGTCAACCTGATTATCTATTTAAGAGTGCAAGCTTATATCCCCCGTTTCGTGGTTGGAAATGTAATCGAAGTACAAGGGAACCGGGGGCTAATCTTGTCCAGAGAATTCCGCAAATACATACAACGGAAGAGTGCGTGGAAGTTAAAGAGAGAACTTCTGTTTCAACTCTTGACAACCCGATGCCGGAGAGAGCACCTGCCGGAATATGGGTACTTTCAGCCAAGAGATATCGAGCGGATTCTGGTTCAGGCAGAAGCGAATACTAAGCAGTTAATGCCCTTCTTCATCGATATCGACCACCTTGGCAATTATCGCAATGAATACCTAGGACTCATCGATCTAGCGATTTACCGGGCATTGCTCTCCGAACACATCGAGAAAGATTATGCCATTTCCTTGGTGGCGGATTCGCTCTGGCTGGCCGCCCTGCACCTGCAGAGTTCCCCACTACTTGCCATGGGCAAAGTCTTCATGCGATTATCCTCAAAGACCCCGACCGATCACCTTGAGAAGGTCCTCAACTGGGTAATGAAGACTCGCGTCGGTCCCCCCGGCTATCGGGTGAATGTTCATAGAGAAAACGATGTCTTCCATTTGGATTATTCTTCTTGTCTCGTACATGATTTCTACAAGCAGTTTGGCGAGGAAGAACTCCAATTCTTCCGGAGGACCTGGTGCACGAGCGACTTTGCCACTGCCGAGATGTTAGTCGACGGGGGAAAATGTGAAAGGGCACACACGTTGTCTGACGGGGATGGGGTCTGCGACATGCGTTGGTTTGTCAAAAGCAGAAATCTCTCAGATTCTGCATAATGCAGCCCTATGTCGGATTCCCGCGGGGGGCTGAATCTGGTTTCAGTCGCCGCCAGTTGGGCGGAGACTCAAAACGCCTGCAAGAGTGGAGAGGTTCATGCCTCTGCAAGAGGCAGGTGCTCCGCGATGACGCAGGAACCGAACACCATTCGGGACTATGTCTTAGATGGGTAAGTTTCGGACAACGGCGCCAAGAAACCTCCCGCATTTCTCCGCGTTAAAGGAACCATTGAGTCGCACTCCTTGATCTGAACGTTTTCTTCGACGATGAATTCTCCGGTCTTTCTCGCTTCTGTGTGAATTGTGCTTAGTGCGCTTCGTTTGACCTTCTCAAAGAAGTGCAACTTGACCAAGGGTTTCTCAGCTTCCTCGAAGTCCCACACTCCGACGACTTTTCCGTCAAGCAAGATTGTTGATGTAGCGTTGCCACCGCGATCAAATACGTACTCCCTGTGTTCTGGTGAAAGGTATCTCTCACGATCCTTGTAACCCATGAGGTAAGGGTCAAGGTTCGGCAGCAGATTCACCGTATGCGTGTCTTGTGTCTTCGTGTCGTTCAGACGTTTCTCGTCCGACTTCAGCAGAATGAAGGTGCCGTCCAGGTCAGAGATGGTGATTTGCTCTGTCTGGCCTTGAATGCTGTCCAGCGCTGCCCGTACTTTGCCTTTTCCAATGCCCATCCACCAGGCGATATCACTTTCAGTCGCTGGACCAAAGGAGCAAAGGTAGTGATGTACTAACAGGGATATTGCTTCTGCTTCCTCAGTTCTGGTCAAGTCCAAGTCCGGGAAATAGTCGTGGAAGCGTGAGTAGTCCTGCACCTTTCCTCTCCAGCCTTTTCTTGGTCTACCCCTTATGAGTAGTCCTTGATCGCACATTTGCTCCACAATCGCAGACACGTTCAATTCCGTTCGAAGAATCCCTTTGATTTCAGAGGTTGTCATCTCCTGACCCTTCAGGATTTCCAGAATCCTCTTTGAAGTCGCTTCGTATTCATCGATTGAGACACCGCGAAACTCAAGGAAGGCAACTGCGTCTTTGAGTAGTCCTTTTCTTGCCGCGGCATAGGCTAAGGGGATCGTTTCTCTTGGCAAGATGTGAATCGTTCGGCGCATGCAGCGTATCTTTCCGAGTCGCTTCTTCAGGTAGAGCTCCTCGTCCAGCTGCTCTCTCCTGAAATTCTCAATCCTCGCGAAAAGGGATAGGTAGGGCGTTGCGATTC
>PRDJ01000073.1 GCA_003345555.1 Candidatus Thorarchaeota archaeon | reverse complement strand
TATTGTTCATCATATTGACAGCGTCTGTCTATTACATGAGAGTCCTGAGTGTGCCAAAGCAGCTTCGCGAGATAAACGGTCTCATTAAGTCAATCAAGAAAGGTAAGATACCCAAGCCCATTAAGGGTGTGAAGAGCCGACAGGACCTCGTAGCAGGTCTGTTCAACGACACGTTCGCGGAAATGAAGCTGGTCAGAACGGGAGAACAGATGCCAGTTGAAAGCGTGGCGGTGGAGATTCCGGAGATGGGCGAGCTTCTCATTCAGCTGTCAATGCTTACTCACCTCAACCAGCAGGAGCTCGATGACTTCAAGGCCGACATATCGAAGATGAAGATAAGTGAGCAGGCCGCTTTCGTAAAAGAAGTGATCAACCAAGAGGCCATGCGTGTCGCACGTCGCGATGGCAAGACAATCGATCAGGTAATGTCAGACCTGAGAGCACAAGCTCAGAGAAGAGTGGGCGAAGCAGAGGCTGGTGTGGCGGAACCGGAGGCCGCTGAAGTCGTCCCCGAGGAACGCATAATCCTTAGACCCGCGAAGCCTAAGGCACCCACTCCAGCTGTCGAAGAGGTCAAGAAGGCACCTCCGACTGCAGGCGAAGAGGAGATTGCCCCAAGCGAGAAGCTGAGCCAGTACGAGCTTGAGGAGCTGAAGAAGCAACTCGAACAGAAGGGTGTGCCGGCTCACGAGATTGACACTATCATGGAACAGGCCAAGAAGTTACCCAAATATCTCATCGACGAGCTTGTGAAGAGTCTCACGAGAGGGAAATAGGAAGCCCTGATTGGGCAGGGCTCCTCCCTCTCTACTCTCTTTCTTTGTCGTCGAGGAAGCAAGAGAGAGGAAGGGTAGTGCCAAAGAATACCGGTTTCGAACGTGAAGCCCGTCTGACAGGATATTGTGGGTGCTTGGTCAGTGTATACTTGTAGTAGGCCTTACTCTCAGCGACATGGATGTGTACTTGGGCGCAGCTGGAAAGGGCTCTACCTCCTGCAGGCATCTCGGGGTTCCTTTCAGAAGCCGGTGCTGATAGCAATGTAACTATCCCACGGTTAAGAGTGAAAGCCATCAGTTTCGTTGCCATGTGCGAGATCTGCTGAAGGCCTTCACCGGTTGTTCCCTCTGCAATGTAGAGGTTCGGAAGACCAGAAGCGATCAGCAGCCGTGCGGGTACTCTCTCAAAGAACTGATCCAACTGGTTCATCACGAGGTCGTATGTCTGTGATGAATTGAAGGCACGAGATATGTAAATATGGTCCATCACATCTTCTGGTTCGAGTCCCATCTCGAAAGCGAAATCAGTCAACTTCTCTATCTTGATTATGTTCGCGCTGTCAATGATTATTGTCGAACTGTTCATGCCTCCTCGTTCTTCGGGCAGCTGCGCTTGGACTGCGGCCCGTAGAAGATCTTCGATTAGGCAACGTTCTCCATAGAAAAGGTGCATCAGACCAGTTTCGAGACCACCTCCTAGCAAAGTATCGAGAGACACGTTCCCGGTGCTTACTATCCGGCGCGCCATCTGATCTGCTGTACGGAATACGGTTTCCGGAAGGCCTCGTTGATTTTCCATCTTAGCTACTAGCTCTTACTAGGGGTAATGCCGTTCATTGTTAGCTGGACAAAGTTGGACGCAGGAGTCTTTGTCCGTCCAGAAACGGCACTGGACTCCAACTCCTTGAGGTCAAGTTCGTGTCGTTTTAACCTCGGAAGTCAGATTCCTCACCGGGGCTTATAGCCTCCCACATTTCAGTGTCCAAGTTCGTCCAAGATTGCTGTAGTTGCCATTGACGCCTCGTTCTCGACATGAACTGCCGCACGCCTGAGGCACGACGACCCGCCCTTTGCATGGTCCGAAGAAGTGATTCTCCGAAACTATCTTAAGTCGCTCTCTCATTGAACCCCGTCCAGGTGACAATCACTTGGTAAAGTACGAAGGCTTCGATTTCCCGGACAACCTCTACTACACGACCGACCAGATTTGGTTGAAGAAGGAAGACGGAACCGTACGGATAGGCTTCACGACCTTTGGCATGGATTTAGCGGGCAAAATCAAGTTTGTACGCTTGAGACCTGCTGGAGCCAAGATTGAAGCCGGCAAGAGCATAGGTACACTCGAATCAGGAAAATGGACCGGACCAGTCAAGGCGCCAGTAGGTGGCACATTGAAGGCAATCAACGACGAACTCAAGAGCAATCCGGGTCTCTTGAATCAGGACCCGTATGGGAAGGGATGGGTCGCAGTCATTGAACCCACAAACCTTGCCGCAGAACTCAAGAACCTGCAGAGCGCAACCGGGCTTGATGCATGGGTGAAGAAGGAATTCGCTGAGAAGAAGAAGAAATAGAACTCTCATTGTTAGTGTGAGCCGGTCTATCCGGCCACACACGTCATTTTTCCGATTGCGTGCTCGACAGCAATCCTAGTCCGAATATTGCCGAGTTGGAAATTGAGCGGTGTTCAGACCATGGAACTCAGGACGACGTTGCAGTCGGACTGAAGAACAAACGTATTGAACCCCTCGCCAATCACTTCTCTGATTTGCTGAATCCTATCGTTCTTCACCTTGTCATTATAGGGCCACTTGTGCTCTGGCTTCGGTGTGATACCTGCCTCTTCGCACAGGTCCACAAGCTCCATCACGGCCTTGAAGACCTCCGCTTTCGTTATGCCCTCAGGTCTGATTTCTCTAGAGTGCAAGATGATGCCGTAAGCAGCAGCGTTGTTTCCGAGGTACCACTTTGAGGGCGCGTGACCATACTTGGCAAATGGCACAAAACCGTGCTTCTTGAGAAGAAGATCGATTCCGGCTACGCCTTCTTGTATCATCTTCAGGCCGTCGCCGTAGAAACCATAGTCCTCGAACAGCGCCAGTTGAAGTCCCTTCTTCGGGTTCCGCTTCGGGAGCTTGAGTCTCACGTCCTTGAGCTTTGCAAGCTCCTCAGCAGTCAATTTCCTGAAGTGGGTGATGTTTTCAAGATTCGACGCATAATCCTCAGGGAACTCAAGAATAAGCTCAGGCGGCCGCAACTCACCTCGCACATCAGGATGTGCCGCAACTATGGCTTCTCCGTACTTTACGGGGCTCTTGGTTTCAATCATCCTGCGCAACGTGCTGCCTAGCTCATCGCTGTCCCTGTATTCTGCCAGCCCTCCGATCAGTCTTTCTTGGACGATGGGCCTTATGGAGAGACGTAGTTCTGTAACGAAGCCGAGAGTTCCATGCGAACTAGCGACATCATTGATGGTCATTCCCACGCTGTTGAGGTCGCTCTCAAGCTGTGAGTCGCTCGACTTTACGCTCTTCTGCTCCACGGTGATAAGGCGGCCATCGTATAGGACTATCTTGGCTCTCAACGTGTTGTCTCGCATCGTCCCATTGACCCAAGCGTCGTTCCCCCCTCCGTCAGTGTTCAGCATTCCTCCTACAGTCGCTACGTCCCTGCTGCTGGGTGTGACATAGAACTTCATCTTCAAGGGAGCTAGGAGAACATTGATTTCATCAGGAGTTGCCCCAGGCTGAACATCAACGTACCCTTGGTCTTTCGAGACCGAAAGCACCTCCTTCATTTGAAGGCTGCTTATCATCACTCGATCACGGTCGCCCCCGGTACAAGCTCCACTAAGTCCGGAACCCCCACCTTTTGGCGTCACATCATAGCCCCTCTCTCTGGCCCAGGCAACGGCTTCTTGGACTTGCTCGTCGGTACGGGGGTAGAAGACGCCCTTGATTTTGCGGAAGTCCATTCGATAGTATATGGAGGCATTTGCACCGATGACAATGTCCCGGATGTTCAACTCAGCCCTTCGCCTCCGAGAGACAAGTCACCAGAAGCTCGATTATGTCCTTTGTCTTGAGATTGTTGCCGAGCAGTTGCTCTCTGCAGGCTGGACATGCTGTGATTACGGTTGTTGAGCTCAGTTTCTCCCGTGCTGCCCGAAGTTGCTGAATCTTATCGCTTAGGTTCGGGTCTGTCATCCTCAGCAGACCGCCTCCGCCACAGCAACTCAGTTCCAGTTCTCGGAACTGGACACCCATCTTCTTGAGAAGAGATCTCGGTTCAGTCTTAACATTGCATATCCTGTGCAGTTCGCAGGGATCGTGATATGTAAACTCCTCAGTCTGCTTATAGGGTTCTATCGATTGTAAGAGCCTGTCAAAGAACTGAGTATGGTGCAATACCTCTATGCCAGTGAAATTGTAGTTGTTCTGCAGCTGCGATAGACAACCCGGGCAGCACGTTATCAATTGCTTTGCGCCAGTTTGTTTTATGACACGCTTGTTGTGCGTCCTGAGCTTCTTTGCTCCGGCTTCGTCGCCCATTAGATCCAATGGATGCCCACAGCAGAACTCCTCCGCACCCAGCACCAAGTAATCCACCTTCAGTATTTCGAGAGACTTGAAGAGTGCCCTGAGTACATCGACCTGTGAAGCCCGAAATGACATAAGACAACCCAAGAAAACAACAACGTCCGCTGTCTTCGCTTCGGGAAATACTCTCTTTCGGAGGTTCGGAATTTCCTGTTCCAGTTCGTCAAGCCAGTAGACTGCTCTGTCTTCCGGTGATAGTCCGTATATGTTTTTGACATTTTCGAGAGATTTCTCAAGAGCACCGAGGTAGGCGAACTCCTGAGGCGCATCTTTGATTGCCCTTGCACGTTGTTCATGCCATATTCTCAGAAGGTCTACGTCTGATGAACAAACGTCCGTGCACCTGCCACACATTGCACACTGAAACAAGAGTCTTCTGAATTCCTTCGCAAGCTCTGGGTCGGACTCAACCTTGTCCATCACCTGCAGTAAGTAGAGCTTTCCGCGAGGAGAGTACTGTTCCTCTCCCATAGCGTCGAAGATCGGGCATATCTTCATGCAGCTTCCGCACCGAACACACTTCTCGAATGTCATCTCAGAGCGCTTCTTTTGAGCTCTCTTCGTTGTCGTCAACATGCTCTTCCTAGACCGGCGGAGCAGGTGGTCCACTATGGTCATGAGCTTTCGCGGTTTATAATCACTGAGTTATGTAGATAGGGGACTCAAAGGCCGATGCGTCATTTACCTCTGGTGAGCTCGCGTCTTATGCTCAGAGCCGAATCGTATAGCACATCCGGGGGTACTAGAACGTACAGAAGATTGTGAGAGTAACCAGATTCGAAGACTATACTTTCGAATATGAGTGTCTGGAGGCTCTTCTCTATGTCACTATGTGTGTATTTCACACCTAGTTCTTCGCACTTTATCTGGACATTCTCGTTGAGAGTCTGACGGTCGATGTACGTCTCTGTTCGATACCTCATCAGATGTTCTGCGAGAACTTCGAGGACCAATGCTGTCATGTAATCATTCATGCTGATGGTATCGACGGTGTCCATGTAGTCTTGGTCCTGACCCAATGTTACTATCTTGGCCGTAGCGGCACGGACTGCATCCGAATCTATCTCCTGTCCACGTTGAGCAAGCGGCCAAAGCACCTTCAAAGCTTCTATGGAAGTCTTAGGCTTTGATGCATCGAATTCGCAGACTATGTCGGTCATATATCTCAGGATGTCCTCTGTCAGACCCAAAGGAAAAGTGTCCTCAACTCTCATGCGGATTATGTCGTAGAGTTGGGACTGGCTGTATGTGTCCAAGTGAACTTCGAAGTCGTACGCCATTTGAGTGGCAGGTAACTTGGTTAACATCCTATAGTCGTGGCTATTGAGCACTCCAATCGTGCTCGCTTTGATCTCCTTCGAGAGTCTTGCGAGTTTGGAGTAGACATCTTCGTTTCTTTCATCGATATTGTCTATGACGAATACTGTTCTCTTGGCCGCGTCTGATGCCATTCGTTTGAACTGCATCCAGAGCACATCGAGATCAAAGGCAACTGTGATTGGTTTGTTCTCCTTTCGGTGGATTGCATCATTGAGTTCCCCGACAATCTCGAGCACATCCTTGCCTTTAGCATCGACATAGACTGTGTGAGCATCGAAGCTTCCCGGGATAATCCTCGTGAGGAAGTATCTTGAGAAGACTGTCATGCCCACTCCTCCGATGCCATGGACAAGGCAGTTCACTCCGTATTCGCTTTCGTAGGAGTCTTTGCATACGCCCGTGATTGACTCAAGCTCTCTGTCGCGATAGAGAAGAAGGTCAGGCACGTAGTACGGGTCGAAGAGACCTCTTGGACTGCGCTGTGACAGTTGCATGCTCATCATGAGACCGTCCTTTTGGCGGTATATAAACCGCCCCGGGACATGCCCGAAAGTAATCCGCGGTCAACTACTGAATCATGGTACTAAGAACAGCGCCGCAGTCTGGGTCAAGGATGAAGCTATTGAACCCGCCCCCAATCACTTCTCTAAGCTCTCGAATCCGTGCCAGCTTTGCATAATCTGAGTAGATCCACTTGTGTTCGGGCTTTGGTGTCACTCCAAGTTCCTCGCACAACCGAACTAGCCCCATCGCGGTCTCGAATACATCGGAGCTGCTCTGGCGGGGCTGCTTAATCTCGTTGGAGTGCATGATGATTCCGTTGGCTTGCGTGTTGTCTCCCATGTACCACTTCGTTGGCGCGTGGCCGTATTTTGCGAGGGGTTCGAAGGAGTGCTCCCTCAAATACGAGTCGATTCTCTCCACGCGCTCCTGCAGCCTTGACAGGTTATGTCCATAGAAACCGTAGTCCTCAAATAGGGAAATCTGGAGACCCCTCTTGGGAGTTCGCTTTGCCAGCTTGAGCCTAATATCCTTCAGTTCGGCTAGTTCCTCTCTGGTGAGCATCCTGAGACGGGTAATACTCTGAAGGTCCCTCAGGTGGGCTTCTGGGAATTCAAGGACTAGTAGCGGCGGATTCAGGCTGCCTCGTATATCCGGATGAGCATAGATTACGGTTTCTCCATACGTCACGGGGATTTTGGCACTGATTATGTCTTGAACAACGCTGCCTAGTTCGCTGATGTCGGTGCACTCGACAAGACCCGCCATAACAGTCTCATCGCCAATCGGCTTCAGTGCAAGTCGCAGTTCGGTCACAAATCCAAGCAAACCATGGGCGTCTGCGATATCATTCAGCGTCAGCGCTTTCCTATTTAGATCATCTTCAAGAGAGGTGTCCTCGCATCTGACTCCTTCTCGGCCTACTTCGATCTGCTTTCCATCATAGGTCAGTATCTTTGCCCTCAGCGTATTGTCTCTCATGGTCCCGTGCAGCCAAGCATCATTTCCTCCACTATCTGTGCTGAGCATTCCTCCGACAGTCGCCACATCCCTGCTGCTGGGTGTGACATGGAACCTCATCGTAGAAGGTGCCAGCACCGCGTTGATTTCGTCAGGTGTGGCACCGGGCTGAACATCTGCATAGGTATGATCCGGCGAAATCGAGAGTACACGGTTCATCCGGAGGGTGGTTATGATAACACGGTCTCTGTTTCCTCCCGTGCATGCACCGCTCAGCCCCGAGCCAGCCCCCTTCGGCGTCACGTCGTACCCCATTTCTCGGGCCTTGGCTATAGCCTCGACTGCGTCTCTCTCTGTTTGAGGATAATAGACGGCCTTAATCCTTCTGAAGTCTGTCCGATAGTACATGGAGGCATTGGCACCTGCTACAACATCTCTGAGTCTCAACTGTATTCGGCCACCGACTTTGGATAGGAACGTCTTCCTCTAGTTGTAGAATACATGCAAGTGCGTCGTTTCATGCTGCGCAATGTGATTGACGTTGGAACATCGAATGCGCTTTGCAGTGGACATCCCTTGCCGCATGAGTACTGCTTTCGACGGCTATTTATCCATGTTTGCGGGCCACACTGATGAACCCACAGAACGAGGGTCTAAGACTGAAATGGACCGACGCAGAGCGCTCTCATTGGCCCTGGTTGCGGTAGTAGTCTCCGTGGCCGTAACCGGGGTATGGCTATGGTTTCCATTGCCCGGTAATCAGACTCCCGAGTCAACACCCGAGATAGTCCTAGACCCGTTCAACAAGCTCGACTGGTGGGACATTGCTTGGCAACTGGGGATGGGGATTGATTTTCTGCACTGCTACCAGACAATAGCCAACTACGGTCCTCGGTTCGACGGCACAGCAGGCTATGAATTAGCCGCGAAATGGATAATCGACCAACTGAAGGTGTGGGGAGTGAATGCATCGTTCTTCGGGGCGCACCGTTCGGTTCTCGGGTATCAGAAAGGTTACGGGAACGATTCCCGCGCCTTGGTGCTTGGAGCGCATTTGGACTCGGCAGAATCAGGTATGGGCGTGGATCAGAACGCGGGCGGCTGTGGGGTGGTGATGATGATAGCCCGAATTCTGTCGCAATTCAGACTGCCTGTCGATATCTACTACTGTTTCTTCGCAGGCAACATGGAGTTCATCGACCCCAATCACTGGATCAGAGCACTCTATGGTTCAAAGGAGATTTTGCAGTACTTGGTTGCACAAGGTGCTGAGGTTATCGCATTCTACAACTATGACGAGCTTCTGTATCACAATCCAGTCCAAGAAGATTACAGATGTCTGCTCGCGGAGCATGAGAGCGAATCCCTGCAGGGCTACCAGACAACCAAGTACCTCGCAGACCTACTCATTTCGTTTATGAGACGTTCGGGTCCGGATATAATGTTGGCATCGAGAGGAACATACACACAGACCGATCATCTCTCCTTTCTGGCTGCAGGTTTTCCCTCTGTGAATATCAAGAGTGGCCACACATACGATCCCGAGATGCCTCCATCAGATAGGTTGGGTGAATCCAGTTACGACACCACCCAGGCCATCCTTGTAGCCAGGGCATCCGCATCTGCTGCAGTCTATCTGGCCATGCGTGGAAACGGAGAAATCTCTCGACAGAGAATGGAGCAATCGGTTTCTCCCTTTGCAAATGCCACTTTGGGAGCAGTGATGACTGTTCCTCAGAAGGTGGAATTGCGAGGCTCGACATCTAAGGGCAGCAGCCTCGCTGTCACAATTGCGAACGGTACGTCAATCCTCCTGCCGATGACTCAGCTGCCTGTTGGCAACTTCTCCATGGAATCAGACTATGTCTGTCCTCTTGGCATTCTAACCGTGACTGTTCTCAATCAGGCAAACAAGACCTCTGATGTGACTCTGTATTTGGAATACGCGTCGGATACCGATGGAAATGGAATACTAGATTCTGTGCAGTACTCTTGGCCGCCACCTGACCCGCCGCTCGATTGGGACCGTGACGGTCTCAGTGACAAGGATGAAATCGGAAATAGCACGGACGTCTTCAGACCTGACACTGACAACGATGATATGGGTGACGCTATTGAGGTCCGATACGGTCTAGACCCCTTGCGTGATGACAGTCGTGAAGACCCGGATGGTGACGGTCTGTCCAACATTCGGGAAATAGGCCTTGGGACAAACCCCACGAACTCCGATACAGATACTGATGGAATGCCTGACAACTGGGAGGTCGAGTGGGGTTTGAATGCGCTGATTGACGATTCTGCTCTAGATTCTGACAACGATACTCTGGCAAACATTCAGGAGTACCAACACGGTTCGGATCCCCTTTCGCCAGACGGAGACCATGATGGCGTGCCTGACACCGTGGAGGTGGAACGGGGAATGAATCCCCTGAGTTCAGATAGTGATAATGACCTTCTTAGAGATCAGCTAGAGCTCCTTGAGCGTCTAGATCCATTGTTCCCAGATTGCGACTATGACTTGCTCGTTGATGGCAATGATAGCAATCCCCATATCAACAACGTATCCGTGATTGCACTACTTGTACTTCTGCCATTCGCACTCGGCTCGATTCTCATCGAGCGTCGGGTGCATCACTGAGATGTAGCATCATCGGATACTGCGTACGCGATTCGAGTTCTAGGAAAAGGAGATGGCTGCGGCGGAGGTTCCGCAACGCAGCCCATGTCTGATGTTCAGGTTGGCGGTGCCTTGGGAATGAAGCCTTGCTTGTACAACATCTCGGAGGCTGCCCTTGCCGTCCTGATTACATCCTCGGCATGCTTGTACAGCTCTTTCTCCTCCCACTGTTTTCTGGCGATCTTCTGTTCAATCGCCTTCATTCCCACAGCGGTTGCTTCAAGCGGGTAGAGTTCCCATTGACTCATTGTTGGAATGACCTTGCGCTCTGATGCCTGTTTGGCACCGAGGTCCGCAAGAGCCTTCGCCGCTGCAATGCACATCTCGTCGGTAATCGTCCGTGCCTGGACGTCCAAGGCTCCTCTGAAAATGCCGGGGAATCCAAGGGAGTTGTTGATTTGGTTATCGAAATCACTTCGCCCTGTTCCAACGATTTTCGCTCCAGCGTCCTTCGCATCCCATGGCCATATCTCAGGGAGAGGATTAGCGCATGCGAAGATAATAGAGTCCTTCGCCATTTTCGAGACCCACTCCTTCTTGATAGATCCCGGAACTGGTTCGGAGGCGGAAATCAATACGTCAGCACCCGATATGACAGCTCCGAGGTCGCCTGTCATGCGAGTCGGGTTCGTTTTCTGAGCCAAATCGTATTTGAGCCTATCATAGTTCTTCTCTTTCACAATATCCTCACGGTCTGCATAGATGGCGCCTTTGGTATCAACCATGACCATGTTCTTCGGGTTGACCCCAGCAGCCATGAGGAGGTATGCTGTACGAGTGTTTGCGGCTCCGACGCCCATCATGGCAACCTTAGCAGTCCTGATGTCCTTCTTAACAACTCTCAGGCCGCCGTAGACACCAGCCAGAACTACGCAGGCCGTGCCTTGCTGATCGTCATGCCAGACTGGTATCTTGATGCTAGGGTCACGTCTCAGCGTATCGAGCACGTCATAGCACTTGGGCTTAGCAATGTCCTCGAGGTTGATTCCTCCAAACGTCGGCTGGATTAGCTTCACAAAATCGATTATCTTCTGCGTGTCTTTCGTGTCGACACAAAGTGGCCAAGCATCGACACCGCCAAGGTACTTGAACAACAGTGCCTTACCTTCCATTACCGGACCAGCGCCATAGGGACCAATGTCACCGAGTCCCAGAACTCTGGTTCCGTCACTTACCACAGCAACCATGTTGCCCTTGTTGGTGTGCTCATAGGCTAGATCCTCGTTGTCCTTTATAGCGAGGCATGGCTTTGCTACACCCGGCGTATACCATATGGCAAAATCTGAGAAATCTCTCACTGGGCATTTGCCGATGCTCATAATCTTGCCTTGATAGAATGGATGCAAGATCATTGCATCTTTGCCAGGTTTCTCAGCTTTCTTCTTCAGCTCATCCGCGGAAAGTTGCTCTTCAGCCTTCACCGGAACGGTAGGCTTCTCGACCTTCTTCTCGGGCTCTTTCTTGGTTGTCTTCTTCTCCGGCATTGCTCTGTGCCCCTTAACTTCGTGCAGACTTCTCTTGGTCTGCTTGCACGGATGGTGCTGGCTTTCACCCTCGATTAAAACCTATGCCCGTACCATCGGAGATAGGATGAAGAGGGTCGCAGGGTCGCCCATTAGTTGATAAGATGGAGTAACCGCGCTTGTCTCGATGATGTATGGCTCCGGCATTTGTTGAGGACTTTCAGGAAAAGACAAAGTATGTTCGTGGGCGACTTCCGACGCGAGGCGCTGATCAAATCCCCAGGCCTTCGCCATTCAAAGACTATTCGGACAAGAAGGTCATCACTCTGCCGTTGCCCAAGACGAATGATGGTTCTGGGATCTGGGATGCGTTACGAAGAAGAAGAAGCATCAGAGCCTACACTCAAACCCCACTGACAAAGCAGGATCTATCACAGCTTCTCTGGGCAACGCAAGGCATAACAGCTGACCTCAGAGAGAATAGTTTGCGCACGGCCCCTTCCGCAGGTGCATTGTACCCGGTTGAGACCTACATCTACGCAAATCGTGTTACAGATCTTGAACAGGGCCTCTATCACTACGATGTGAGAGCTCATGTTCTGCAATTGCTCAAGCCGGGCAACCTTGCTAAGGAAATCGCTGAGGGGGCTCTCGACCAAGACACGGCATCCCGCGCCGCAGTCGTTTTCATTTGGTCCGCGGTTTTCCAGAGGTCAATATGGAAATACCTCGAGAGAGCGGCAAGGTATGTATACATGGACGTTGGTCACATCGCAGAGAACCTTGCTCTTGCCGCCGAAGCGATTGGTCTCGGGAGCTGTCAAATAGGTGCCTTCTACGACAATGAGATAAATGCGATTCTTAACGTCGACGGAGTCAAAGAATCAGTCATCTACTTGAGCAGCGTGGGTCGGCCTATGGAAAGGTAAGAACAGGGCATACTCAGAGTTTAAGGCCCCAGAAGTTGATTATCTGTTCGGCGTGTTGACTCGACTTCACCTTGTCTAGGCCTTCGGAGCCGCCGAAGATACCTTCTATCTTCCCTTTCTCATCTATGAGAAAGCTAACTCGCCTTACTCCGAGTACCCCCTTGCCAAGAACTCCGATTGGCTTGTAGACGCCGTAGAGTTTGGCAATGCTATGATCCTCGTCCAACAGGAGCGGGAAGTTCAGCTTGTTTTCCTGCTTGAAGTGTTGGTGGGATGCGATCGACCCCCCAGAGATTCCGTAGACACCAATTCCTTGGGCAAGGAAAGTATCGTAGTTATCCCTGATGGAACACGCCTCTTTTGTGCACCCCGGACTTGAATCAGCAGGATAGAAGTAGACGACAACCTTCCTTCCTCTAAGGTCACTAAGTTTGAACTTCTCCCCGGAGTCCGTGATTGTCTCGAAATCCGGTGCCTGATCACCTACTTTCAACATTCCAGTCACCTCTATAGCTTCAGGCCCCATACCTCAAGGACCTGCTTGGCATGTTCCTTTGTGTTCACCTTCTCCATTCCTTCAGGTCCGCCGAATATGGCTTCGATATTGCCCTCCTGATTGATTAGGAATGAGGTCCTTTCAATACCCACGTAGTCTTTGCCGTACATCTGTTTCATTCCGTATACCCCGTACAGCCTTGCTATCCGGAAGTCTTCATCCATAAGCAGAGGAAACGGCAGATTGTACTTCTTCTTGAAATCCTGATGCGATTTTGAAGGCCCACCTGACACGCCATACACGACCGCATTGTTCCCAGCAAAGGCTGCGTAGCTGTCTCGTATTGAGCATGCCTCAGCTGTGCACCCGGGTGTGTCGTCCTTAGGGTAGAAGTACAAAAGAACCCTCTTGCCCTTCAAGCCGCTCAATTTGAACCTCTCACCGCTCGCAGTGGTCGTCTCAAAGTCTGGAGCCTTATCTCCTACTTTAATCATGGCACTACAACCTCCTTTACTTCACAATTGTTAACATCCCACTGCTAATAAATGTTGTCGTAGGTCGCAAGAACCGACAGCACAATAGGTCGGCACATTCGTCTCACAGTATGGAGGCGTGCCTGCCGGACTCATGGCCGGCGCGCAACGCTTAAAGATGCCAGAATTGTGTCGCAACAGTGAAGGACGGTTCGTGGATGTCAGCGTCTCCGATTGCCTACAAATCACTCAAAGTCATCTGGGGCCTGTTCCTTCTCCAGACCATTTTCGTGATCTCAATCTCCTGCTACATCGTCCCGATTGCCGCACCTATGTCTGACTTTGTCTATGCTTCTGTGCTACTTTTCTTTCTAGGCCTGCCATTGTACACGGCCATTATCGGATTCTTTCTGGGCTGGAGGGGAAAGAAGTCCGCAGTCTCCTATTCACGTCCAAACTGGGAGTTCCAAACCATTCAGCTAGAGGCCGAAGAATGTGTCCGTTTGATTCGGGACCATGCCAGACAATACAGCCGCATGGTGCCCATTAGCAGGCTTTGGTACTTCCATCTCCCTGTCGTTTTGGTTTTCCTGAATCTGTCGCTGCCGTACTACTCCTTCTTTGTAAACCGTTTGACTGCTCCATCTATTACAGTCCTGTCAGTTCTGACAGTAACATGCATCGGAGTTGTCAGCTTCTATGGTGGATATCGAGCAACTTCCAACTTGGCCTCGCCCGACTTCCAACTTCCTCCGATCCGTGAGGCTCTCTGGCTAGCTGGAATGCAGCAGGGCGTTCCCAACGTCTCACCTGTAAGAATAGCGATGGACAAGGGAATGAGTGGCGATTTCACTGTGTACAGAAATCCGCGCGTGATTGTGCGTATCTCAGGATTCGAACACGAAGCTTGTGTCCAGTCGGCCTCCGAGGACCTCAGATCTCTTTCGCGGGTCCTATGTGTCCTCAAAGGACCTGATGGCTCATGGAGCACATCTTGGCTTTGGCACTCTGGAGACAGGAGTTTCCTCAAGAGGACTCCAGACGATAAAGAAGGATATTATGTACGTAACCCCGTCCCCTCGAAGATTCGGCAGTTGGGTGTGAAGGATGTACGACTTGTGACCGAGAACGCAATCGCACTGATACTCTCGGAACTCCTGCAAAGGGGCATCAATGGAAGCCTAGCATCTGAAGAGCTCAAGCTCCTTGGTGTTCGGCAAGTAGACTTCGAGCACCGAAACTGCTAACTGTCCAGTAAGCGCGTTCTAGTGACGAGGCAGTATGGTGTCTAAGGAAGTTGTCGTCTACAGATCACTCCTCCCGTACTACGCCCTTGTTCTTGTTGTCTTACTCATATGGATTGTTGCAGGGGAGGAGTTGTCTCAATCTGTACTGCTGACGGCTTGGTCAGACCCGGGTGGATGGTTTGTTCTGGCTGCTGCTGTAATGGCGACCATGCTGGCACCCTTGATTCTAACGTCTTGGAGAATGAAACTGCAGGTTTCGGTGTCTCCTATCGAGTGGCACCTTGAGGAAAGGGAGATTGAGTATGGTGAGTTCGAGCATCTTGCAGGAGACTACACGCGGGCATACTCGCACCTGCAAAGCAGGTTTGATATTCCATTAGTCTTGATGGCCGCTGCTGTTGCCGCGATTGCCCTGCTGTTGCCACTAATCATTGTGGAGCAATTCCAGCAAGCATCGGGGTGGGCCCCTCATGTGTTTGCCATGCTATTGATGGTGTTGGGGCTGACTGTTCTTCGCGTTGCGTACATGGCACTCCCAAATGATGCCACCCCAAGTTTTCCACTCATCAAGGCTCGGCCGTTGCGCGCTGCTGTTGACCTGCTTCGAGATACCGTTGGCATTTCTTGGGCCGGCATCAGACTATCTATCGGTGAAAGCGCAGGCTACTTCACACTTCGAAGCCCCGGCGCAGTGGGCAGGATTGAAGGCATAGAGAATTCAGCTTGGGTTGAGGTCCAAGCTGACAAGTTGGGCGTGCCCTTTGAGGCTGTGGCGAAGGTCAAGCTTGATTCAGAAGAGATGAAGCTCGTTGCCCCGCAAGCAGAGAATGGTACATCCATCCATAATCAGCTCGATGAGCTCGTAAGAAGTTGTATCGCAGAGTACGTAAAAGCAAAAGGCAGCGATGAGATACTTGATGAAGTGATGGCCGAGCTAGGGATGATTTCAACTGCGTCCACAGGTACACCCGACAGCGTCGACAGGGAGAAGAAAGAAACGAATGAGTGAAGAAAGGATTATTGACTACAGCAGGCAGCGCATGGTTAATCTAGCTTTTCCGGTACTGGTTGCCATCTTCATTGCTCTCGGATTTTGGTTCAAGGTCAGCAGTCCGTCCGACCTGAGCTCTCTGTCGGTGACATATTTCGGGATACCGGTACTTGTTCTGTTGTTCTCCGCTTCGATGGGAGCTGGTTCAAAAAGAGCAATCGACTACATTCCCGGCGAGTGGAAACGCCAGACAGTCTGGGTTAACTTCTCAGAGTATGAACGTATGGTTGAGGCGCATGAGAAGGCCTACGGTCACCTTTATGCCAGTGCTGCAGGAGGACTGACCTGTTGCGTACTCTTTCCCGTCTCGATTGGTCTAGGGATACTGAGCACACTTTACCAACAGTTCCAGCCGCCCCTTTTTGGGAACCTTGTCGACTCCTTCATCTTGATTGCAGTCCAGTATGGTATAGTCTCTGTGCTTGGTTTTCTAGTAGGATACAGGGTAGTGAAGATTGATCCGAAGACTTTCTTCAAGCCCCCGCTATCCGGAGATTCCTATGCGTTCTCGCGTGAACTTGCCAGCGTTCAGGGCGTAAGGGCAGGAGTCAGCGTCGAGGTAGGCGAGCGGGGTGACATGCATACGATTCTAGGCGCTGAATGCAAGGCCTATCTGGATGGCCTTCCGGATACAGTCACGATAAAGGTCCAAGTTTCTAAGTCTGGTTTCGTCTATCCATACCTCGTAGGCACGATTTACAAGGGCGGGACAGTGGACAAGGCAACAACCCAAGTGAGACTCAGGACAAAATACCCCGGATTGTTCGAGTTCTCTATGGACAAAGATGTCGCGGTCGTAGTTGGGCGATTTGATATTCCCAAACGCAGCAGTGACGTGCCATACGTTTCAAAAGCAGATTTCCGAATCCTTGCGGCAGAGCTTGTTAGGATACTTCAAGAGACCTACAAGCCATAGAGATTGACGTCACAGCTATCTTTAACTATCGCACGCCCGAGCGGCACAACTCAGAACTTCTAATGAGGTTGCCAATGCATGGCTCGTGCCAACTGGACGAACAGGTGGGTAATGATGCTCTTGGCAGGGATAATAGTCCAAGCTTTCGCGTATCCCACCATATGGTTCTTCAGACTCTTTTCTCACGAGTACTTCACCGAGGTTTTCCTCATCAGCATGGCCGCCTTGGTGGTCCAGATAATCGGTTTCACCGCCATCATGTCAAAGACGAGGAACGAAGACCCTACGATCTATGGCCAGGGCAGACCGTTCAAGCACAAGCTACGTGAGGAAGACATTGAGGAAGCTACACGGAAACCAACTTCAGCGAGCATGAATTGATCCATAACTACAATATTGGTGGCCAGATTCTCGGTGGAACATGCGGTGGTATGAATCCAGGGAACCACATGTTTACGAAAGGCATCCACTGTCCTAGGACTATCGTTACTACCACGAGAAGAGCAAATGTCAGAGTATGTACAGCAGTGACGTATGCATAATAGGGCCTGATGTAGGAGTAGAAAGCGAAGGCCGGAATGGATAAGGCCGCCATTGCCATGATCTCAACTGGGTCGAAGAAGAACGGCATTGAAACGGGCCATAGGAAGTAGAATACTACAGCTACCTTCACACTGGACGTCTCATGGTGGGCTATCTTGTGTATACCATCCACTGCTTCTGACAAGAACAAGACGGGAATGAAGAGCCACCACTGAAATGCTACGAAGAACATTGGCCCAGCATAGAAGAACAAATCACCGACACTCTCCACACGTTCCCAGAGTGGGTTTCGACCGAGGTATTCTGTGGCCTCTGTCATGAAATATCCCATCATCTGGAGCGTCACCAAGAGCGGCAAGAACAAGAAGGCTAGGAGAATCATCGGTACGGCTGCCTTTGGAAGTGACGGAATCTTGCCTTCATGGTAGTTGTCCAACGGATAAATCCCATGCAACATGAACGCCGTCATAAGAAGCAACAATCCGCTCGGAATGGAGTACAGTGGCTGGGCGATTATGGAGAACTGCCCGAGAAGCAGATAGACGTTTGTCGTTGGCGAACTTGGGCTCATGTACCATACAGCAAAGACAACGAGCAGTTCAGGGATGAGCATCTTGAGCCTGTACTGCTGAACAAAGCTCATCACCCTACCCGGTTTCTTGACGGACTCAGCCATGGGCGGCACCACTGCGTTCGAGATAGCGCCGTTCGTGCCTTTATTAAGCATATCTCGTGAACCGCTGAAGACGGTCGAGCTACTTTCTCAAATGAAGCTCTTGATCGTTTTCCGGAAGACAGTGGGGAATTCCTTGCTCTTTTCATGTATTTCTCTACACAGCGAGCTGCTTGCGCTCGAGAGCCCGCATTGAGTTGAGATCATGGCTCGGTCACTCAAGAGACCCAAATCCACGCCGCTGTCGTGTAGCAATTGCAGCGTCTTTTCCAAATTCTGCCTGAGCGTCTCAACTACAGGATTGGAATAGCCACTGTCGACATTCGGTAGGACTCCCAGGGCAATGCTTCCTCCCCTTTCTAGGAATGAATTCAGTCTCTCTGCATGGTCGGATTCTATCTCAGGCTTGAATGATACCAAGTCGATGTGATTGATTCTTGGCTGACCGTCCCACAGGACATACCAATCGTCTTCGATGAGTCCTCTCCAGTCATCACAGTAATGGTAGGCAGGTATCGAATTGACCGGGTAGACTCTCTCAGTACTCTGAACAATCTGTCTTAAGGTTAGGTCTTCTCCTTTTCCTTCATGTAGCATCTTTGACACGAACCCAAGTGCAGGATCATCCTGGCACAGTATGATACTCTTGCAACACTGGGACAGATGCTTCATTTGACCCATGGCTGCCCTTGACATCAAAGAAGAGTAGAGGTGAAACATTGCTCGGGATACGAGCTGCCTACCGTCGATTCCCCGCGTGCTGAAACACATCGTGCCTGGAGCCGGCTGCTGCGTCTTGAAGAGATTGTAGGATGCATTCTGGGTCATCAGGTACAGGCTATGTGCATGGGCTTCGTCGGGCAAGAGAGGCGAATCGTCCTCGGTGATGTCCCGGTACACGTACATATCGATGTCCATGACGAAATCGCCCTTATCCTCGAACCCATCCACGAGCGCGGCGAACCGCCTGATCATGTCTTCTTCTCTAAGCCTCGGTAGTTCATAGGCGTAGGGTACTCGCAATGACTTTACGTAGGCGAGAGGAGCTTTTGGGTCAGTCTCACCGACACTGCCAACTCCTAGGAAATGCCCTATCAACTGTTCAGGAAGTATCGGTTTCTTCACTCACGTTCTCCTCATGATGCCCGCGCTTACGTTTGACCACCTTGTTGCAGGACTGAAGGGCCGGGCAACCCATGCAGTTCGCAGGAGCATCAGTCACTGTCTGGTCTCCATAGAGTAAAACCTGCTCAGCTACTGCAGCACCTGGAGTAACTTCCAGTTCCGCCTTTTTCTTATCGGCCCTCGTGATGTTGCATTTGTGCTTTCGAAGATCCTCGGCCAGATTGTCGACATCGCCCTGTAGTACTACTGCCGTTGGTCCCACTTTCTTCACAACGCTCTGTCTGAAATCCTCGATGAGCATGAGCTTCTCGAGGTCCTTCTCGTTATCCGTCTCCAACATGTACACTTGGGAAATCGTGACGAATGTGGCTTGGGAGACCCAATCCTTGACTGAGCGGACGACATTCGCCGGGACTGGCTTGCTGCTCTCTTTCTCGAGGAATCCCAGAATGTCTCTCTCTCTGAGACCCATCTCTATTGCCTGAAACACTGACTTGTCTGTAATCCTGAGTGTGCTTACGACATCAGTCTTAACTGGTTCGGCGAAAAGCATAAGCTGGTATAGCTTGTAGTAATCCATCTCGGATGTGAATACTGTAATCTCGAAGTTCGGCTGAACGAAGAATGATTCCCTGCTCTCAGCCGGAGGAAGGGGTTGATTTGCGATGACGGCTGCGCCGACTGGTGTCAAGTTGACTGCTTGGATTTTCTTTCCCTTGTATGCGGCCTGTAGGAGGCCAAGCAGAACAGGAGTCTCTAGAGCTGTGCTGACCCGGTCTTCGTCGACTTGAATCCACTTCAATGGCTGATTGTCGACAAACAGCTCTGCGCGAATCCAATCACGAAGCTCCGTGATACTAATCCAGTCCTTAACGGTGCACTCACGCAGTCGGCATATCGCAAGGTTGAGAGTGTATTCTGTCGGCTGGTCAGGTGTTGCCCATATCGCTCTGGAGCGGCCTAGCGCTGAGAACAGCACCCGTCGAGCCACTTGCTCCTGCGGTCCGGCGAACAATACGTCAACCTTGGAGGGAACGGCCTTATCACTCTCGATGATGGAATATGCACCCGTCTTGCGTGCCGCCTTCTGGACAAGGTCAAACCGGTCAGTCGTGGGCTCCGACATGGCCTGCATAACGCGATCGATGTCCCGGCTCGGGAACTCCCAAGAGGATGTCATCTTCACATCTTCTTTGGCAAGGTAGGACACAAGGAGGAGCATGTCAACCAAGAGCGTGTCTCTGTAGTCGATGGTTGTTCTGATTGACTTTGGTTTCTCGGTCACAGGTGTGGGCTTCTCCGAGAAGAATCTAACCAGATGAGGGACAAGGAAGTCGAGGATTTTGAACTCGGCGACTTCCCGACCATATTCTGTGAGCCTAGAGACTACGCGTCTGACAATAACACCCTTCTTTCGTAAATCTCTCTCAGTTTGGTTCAGTTGGCCGTAGCTATAGATTTTCCTGTACGGCTTTAACCTGTCATAGCTCATTGCTCCTCCGCTGAGGGTGAGCATTCCGAGCAGGTCGGTTTCCTTCTGGTCAAAGGAATGGAAGGTGCGGTCTCGGCCCTCTTTGGATTTCATCTTCTCAGCAAGGAGTTTGACGAGCGATGTCCCTGAGGCAGTACCAGTCACCTGTACTCCCCAGAACTGGCAGGCTGCAAGAAGGTCCTCTCTTAGAAGGTGCTCAAGCTCCTGTTCGAGCGTTTCCTTCGACATTTGTAACCAACGAGGCTCATATCAGCTGTTTATGACGATTTTGGTTGTGCTATCAAATGACCTGTAGAGAAAAGATGATGAGTTATCGTTCGAGGTTGGTAAAGGCAAACTTATCTTGTCATGCTCTAGCCCCTTTGATTGGTGCGATGGTTGGAGCCAGTTCTCTGGTCTATCAAATACGCCCCACATACGTGGGATGAGTTCGTTGGCCAAGATGATACTATTGGCCAGTTGAGAGGCCTTGCTAGGTCAAAGACCGCGCACAACATGATATTCCTTGGGCCACCTGGAACAGGTAAGTCATGTGCTGCCCAGGTGTTCGCCAGAGATCTCTTGGGGGACACATTCACAGAAAACTTCCAGTATCTCAATATTCGCGATTTGAAGGATATATCAGTCGCAAAAGCTAAGCGTGACCTAACGGCTTTGGCAAAACTGGACCGAAGCGAGCGTACTGAATTGGATGAGTTCATGTCTGCAGTATATCGTGAAGCAAAGACTGGTATTGCTCTCAAGGGCCGCTCTCGCGAGCCGAACAAGGGTCAACTCTTGCACGAAGCTATCAGGATGTTTGCTTCCACAATGACTCTGAGCAATGAGATGATTAAGTACCTAGTCCTCGACGAAGCCGATGCTCTCGATACGAGTATGCAGCAGTCGCTCCGCAGGACTATGGAAATGTACAGCGATGCCTGCCGGTTCATACTAATCACTCCATCATTGACGGGCTGGAGTCCTGCAATCTTGTCTCGATGCTTGATACTCAGGTTTCCCGCCTTATCAGGCGAGACCGTGATGAGGCTCCTGCAGGACATTGCTGGGAAAGAACGCCTCAAGGTAGATGATACCGCCTTCGCCGCCATCGCTAAAGAGTCATCAGGTGATATGCGACGTGCCCTGAACCTTCTTCAAATCTCAGCAGCGGGTGTGACCAAGGTCACCGAAGACATCGTCTATGAATGCTCCGAGTCTCGAATCGTGAGCGCTGTGCGCCGTATGGTCTCCTTGGCCGCAAAGGGTTCCTTTGGTGAATCCAGAGACTTGATGAAACAGTTGTTGGCCGTCGAGGGGTATACTCCGGACGAGGTGTGTCTTCAGATTCAGAGGGAAATCGCTGTGAGGTCACTTGACGAGACGACACGAAACGCACTGGTGCAGAGGACTGCTGAAATCGATTTCCGAATGAAACAAGGTAAGAACCCCTTCATCCATCTGTCGGCATTGCTGGCGTCAATAGGGGATATCTTGTCAGGCAAGAAAGTCTAATGCTTGGACTGTGGAGCGGCCCAGAAAGCGGGCTCTTGTGGTCGAGAGATTCCAGACATGTTTGTTTCTTGGGGTGAAAGGCCTGTGAGGGTAAGAATCTCCAAAGTACACGGTCATGACATGAGTGAACTCGGCAGGTTGGTCAACAAAGCATGGCGTGGCAGTGATTCGCTTACTCTCGATTCTGCACCCCATGGCGGCTGGGACAGTGTTTCTCTGATTGCCCGAACGCCAAGACAACGTTACATTCTGAAGTTGCCAGTGCTCAAGGGTCCTCATAAGGCACACCCGTATAGTTACGAATACGAAGTCATGAATTTCCTGCGCCGCAGAGACCTTTGTCCCAAGCCGATTCAATGTGATCGTCTTGATGATGAGTTCCGAACCCCTTTCATCATAGCGGAATACGCTGAGGGCACTATACCTTCATCCCTTGACCAAATTCCTGCATCTGGTTTGGAAAAAATGCGGCAGGCGCTTTTGATTCTGTCACAGCTGCATCCACGAGGAGTTCAGTCCTACAAGAAGCCTTCCGAGTATCTGAAACACATCACGGACCAAGTCCTTCGTAGCAAGAAAGGTTCCACCGGTTTCTCGCCTCAGCTAGCGGCCGCAGCAGGTTTCTTTGGTGTGACCGCGAAGGAACTCGGAAGCAGCATCGATGCTGCATGCGTCTGGTCCCGCAGGACTATGCACGGAGACCTACAGGAGTCGAACATCATAATTCAGCCGGATAGGGTCCTGTTGCTGGATTTGGGATCGTGCAGCATCGGAGAACCGCTTCTAGACTTAGCTTACCTCGTCAGTCAGGCCGAGGGAGCAACCCACCACCATGTCCCCGATGGTGTCTTCAAGAGCTATGAAGAGGCCGCAATCATTCAGGCTCTCGTGCCGCTAGCTCTAATGTCAGCTATCGGTTGGAGTATATGCTTCTTGGCCAATCTCGAGAGAGAAATGATTGAGCCTGAGGTTGTGACCCCTGATATCGGGCCCAGAGTCTTAGGGTATATTCACGAGAAAATGGATTACCTGAGGTCCATCTTGGTGACAAGGCAAACCTGACCCATTCTGTCAAACAGAACAATCAGTCCAAGGTCCGGCAGAAGACATGCTCAGGGTGGCTGGACTCCACGGATTCTAGACAGCACAAAGGGACTCAGGTGCCTGTTTCCAGACTTCTTCATCTGCAGATGCTATGACGTACTGGTATCCTTGTTCGGTCAGAAACAGCTGTCTCTTTGCCCCGAAGTCCATGTCACGAGTATCCTTCGTGACGATAGAGTAGAAGCGCGCCAGACTGCCGTCTACCTTGGGTCTGAGGATTCGCCCCAGTCTTTGAGCTTCCTCCTGACGCGAACCAAATGTCCCGGATACCTGAATTGCCACATTTGCATCGGGAAGGTCCAGAGCGAAATTGGCGACCTTGGATACGACAAGCGTCTTGATTTTTCCATGACGAAAGCCATCGTACAGTTCCTGGCGCTCGTCGTTGCCTGTCTTTCCCGTAATCAGTGGGGCTTCCAGTTCATCAGCGATGATCTTCAATTGATCCAAGTACATGCCTATGATGAGGATGTTGTCCTTTTGGTGGTGAGCTACTATCTTGAGGAGCACTTCCAGCTTGACCGGGTTCTCCGCTGCAATCCTGTACTTCCTCCGATCCTCCTCGATTGCATATTTCCGCTTCAGACTGTCAGGTAGATCTACACGAATCTCATAGCAGACTGCAGTTGCAATCCAGCCTTGATCTTCAAGCTGCTTCCACGGAACGTCGTACCTTTTTGGCCCTATGAGACTGAAGACGTCTTCTTCCCTCTCATCTTCCCTGACAAGTGTTGCAGTGAGGCCTAGTCTCCTTGTCGCTTGTATGGATGCAGTCACTCTGAATACTGGGGCAGGAAGAAGATGCACTTCGTCGTATATGATTAGACCCCATTTTCTGGCCTCGAAGATCTTGAAATGCTCGAATTCTTCCTCCCTCGACCTGCGCCACGTTAGTATTTGGTAGGTTGCGACAGTGATAGGGCGCACGTTCTTGTTGTCGCCAGTATATTCTCCTATTTGCTCTGGCGTGAGGGTGGTCTTGTCGAGCAGTTCTGCTATCCACTGACGCACTGCAACAACGTTGGGACACAATATCAGAGTTGAGGTCTGGAGTTCGTGCATGATGCCCATGCCCACCATTGTCTTTCCGGATCCGCATGGCAGCACGACCACGCCCGAGCCTCCTGTTATTCCTCCACCTGCATAAAACGTGGCCGCAGCATCTTGCTGATAGGCCCTCAACTTGAATGGTCTTCCCCCGAGGGTGGTAGAACGCAGTTCGAAGGGCAGTTCCTCACCTTTGACGTATCCCGCAATGTCGTCAACGGGATGGCCGAAATCAAGGAGTATCTGTTTGACGAAACCTCTCTGAGCTGGATCTACGAGCATCCTAGTCTTGTCTAGTCTGTCTAACAGAAGCTCCCGGACCTTCGTGTTAGCCCAAATCTCTTCGGCAAGATCATCGTTCGCACATGAGAGAATGAGCCTGTCTCCCTCTTTCAGAAGCGACAGCTGGCCATACCGGCTCATATAGTCGAGGATCTCGCGAGCAATGTTACCTGGAATGGGATACTTGGCGTATTGTTCAAGAGCCTGTACGACGGCATCCGGTTTCATCCCTGCTGCGGCTGCATTCCAGAGGCTGAGGGGTGTAATCCTGTATGTATGGACGTACTCTGGGCTCTTGACTAGTTCTGCAAAACGGGCCAAGGAGTCCCTCGCCTTCTCGTAGAGGGGATTGTCGACCTCAAGCAGAACAGACTTGTCAGACTGTACGATTAGTGGATTGGATGGCTTTGGCATCTTTCTCGTCTCTCTCTGTGCACAGCATGATTGCATTAGTCTCGTTGTCGGCCTCAGAATCGCCAGACGGAAACTGCGGTCACGCGAGACTTACCAGAAATAAATGCTTCTGTCCGTATCTTGTGCTCACGAGGTGTTTTGGTGGTTGAGCTCAAATTCCGACATGAGAAGAGTCGCTTTCCCTCTGAGACCGGAAAGCCTATATCAACAGGCCAAGTCTTTTCTGGCCACCTAAAGCACGGAGGTGTCGTTCCTGTTTATGATGGCAGAGGTATCTGTTCTAGCAGCGGGCGTTAGCATCCGTGCTCGAGAAGTTGAATGAGCTTTCTCTGTTTCTCTAGGTGTCCTTCGTTCATCGTGCGTCACCGAAACCACTGAGTGAAACACAGCACGGTTGCACAAGCCTGCAGTCCCTCTTGTGTGCCACTAATCATTGACGCACAACTATCCATACACCGAAGGTGTACAATAGAATTGCATATAGAGAAGCATAGAGAGTGCTTGGGCCCTTTCGCGGAGCGGAGAAGAAATGAGCCGAGTTGAGAAATTCAATCCTCTGAAAGGCTCGTCTCTCACCAGAGAAAGGACTGAGCAGAAAGCAAAGGATCAAACCCAGGATTCAGCACTGTCCGAACTGACCTTCGACTCTGTGAAGGAAGATGCGATTAGGTTCGGACTCGCTACGGATTTGCTGTACCAGATGAACGCAGGCAAGGAGGCCTCGATCTATCTTGCCCTGTGGAAGGAGCACCCAATAGTCCTTAAGGCTTACAGACTGTACCGCAGTTCTCATCATTTGTCGGCGAAGAGCGGATTCCAGGGAGTAGCCTCATCGAAGAGAAGTCACCTGGTCCTACAGATGGTGGAGAACTTCGCAGTTGTAGAGTATGACCTGCTCATGAACTGTTTTCGGGCAGGGATCCATGTGCCTACCCCAATTGGCAGAGTTGGTAACTACCTGACAATGAGATTCTTGGGTGACAACAAGCAGGCCGCCGCCAAGCTGAAGGATGTCGATCTAGAACATCCTGAGCTCGTGTTCGATCAGATTCTTGATGACTACCTAATCATGTATCGGGATGTCCACTATGTACATGGTGACCTTAGCAAGTACAATATTCTCTGGTGGCAGGAACAGCCTTGGATAATAGACGTTCCCCAAGCATACAAGGTCGACACACACTGCGATATGAGACACGCCGAGTCTATGCTCAGGGAGGATTTGAGGAACGTCGTCCTATACTTCGAATCCTATGGAATCTATAGAGACGCAGAACAAATCCTTCAGGTGTTTCTCGATGCATATATCCCGCATAACTTGAGAAACTACCGTGAGTCGACGGGAGGAGAGATCATCGAGGACTGAATTCTAGGACCACGACATTTCATGCCCGAAGCCAGAGGGCTCCTTAGAATACTATGATGGCCTGAGTCCTCTGGCCCCTTGAAAAGGGGGAGACACGAAGGTCTCTCCAAAAATGCTAACTTACCCTCTAGTCGAGTGGCCTTCCCTAGTCTACCTTGCGTAACACTACCCTTGAGACACCGGGGATTTTCTTGAGGCTATCCTCCAGCTCCCGCAAGGTCACGACCAGCTGATCGGGCACGAAATAACACTCGTAGTAACAGCGTTCTCCCCTTAGGCAAACGCCAGTCGTGAAAATGATGTCATTCAACTTAGCATCGTTAAATGCAAAGTTGAGCTGCTTGAGGAAGTTGCGTGAGAGATCGCTAATCTCGATTCTCAGAAGGTAGATAACGTCACTGGAAACAGGAAATAGCTTGACGACTTTGTCCTTGTGATGCAACACGGTGAGGGCAGCTTTCTCCCCTATGTCAGATACAAACTCCGCTGGGAACTCCACGGGTTTCCCAGTGTTTAGGCGCAAGATTATTGCACTAGTTGCTCCCTCTCTGTCTATGACCATGAGCTATACATCCTGTCGGTCTGAGTTGTCTCGGACTTAATGACTGAGGTAATAAAACTATTGTGGGCACGGATACCAGTGGCGATGAGAAGGTATAACTGAGGGGGCAGCAGTCCCCTTTCTAGGCTGAGAACGGTGAACCCAAGGTTTGTACAACTACTTGGTATCATTTTGGTGATACTATCTCTAGCTATGGTTTATCTGGTATACACTGCAACTGCAGATGTGTCGCCCGAATTAGGAGTAAGGCTGATTTCAGGTATCGTGGCATGGGGCATCCTTGGGCTCCCAGAGCTTGCAATCGGTCTCTGGCTTTTATCTAGAGGAAGGCGAGAGAGTCGAGTCAGCGATGTATCAGCCCAGCTAATTCCACTTGTCCAGAAACAGGGTCGGATAAGTGTTGATGCGGCAGCAAGGGAACTGAAGCTCGATCCTCAAGCGGTTTCCGAAGCGGCCGAGAAGCTGGCTAGGCGCCAGATACCGCTAGTGTACCTTGACCAGCGAGCATGGGAAATCGTCAGCCCTCGTGCGGTCACTCTCAAGGAGAGTCTTCTTCACTTGCTTCTTGCTCAAAGAAGAATGACGTTCGATCAGATATCTGCCGTCACAGAAGCGACTGATGAGCAGATTGTTGGGGCTCTCAGAGAGCTGTCGAAGGAGGGCAAGTTCCGCGGGGTAATTGATGAAAACTCCAGAGTCGCTCTCACATCAGAAGCAGTATCACAGCTGCCGAAATCCGTCACAAGTTGCCCCTTCTGCGGTGGCAAGCTAGCAAAGCCTGTTCTGCCCGGTGAGGAGGAGACCTGCCCCTACTGTGGTCGAGTCATCGTAAACCGAGCAGGAGTCCAGTAGACCGCCGGGTTGCCTAAGTAATCCCGTGCTGGCTTCCTCTGGTCTTTCTTCTTAGACTCAGTCTTGCGTCGTCGATTGCCCGCCCTACCTTAGTCTTTTCAGGCCAGAAGGGTCTGATTTCCTCGTATCCAAACACGTCCCAATAGAGAGGACACGCAGCCGTACAATAGGCAAAGTGACTACAGGCCCTGCAACCTTCAGGAGCGAAATCCTTTGCACGCCAGAACCGGGCCGCCCTTGATTGCCAAACGTTATCGAATCCTTCTCTGAGTATGTTTCCAACAGGTTCACTGAAACTTGAACATGGCAGGACGCCGCCCTCAGGATCAACAGAAAGCAAGCCATCGCAGCAGGCACAGCTCTTGGCGCCGAGCCCGTGAGCAATAGGATTGAACAGACAGACGGGTGTTGGTGCGTACCAAACGAACTGCAGTCCCTTCTTGTTCGCGCGATGTTTCACGAGTCTGACAATGTCTCCAATCTGTGAGTATGATATCATCAGCTCGTTTCGCAGCTTGGCAGCTGTGCCCGTGTAGATTACCATGTTCATGCTGAAGTATGTTAGGCCAAGTTCGTCTGCGTGGAAGTCGACAAGGTCTGTCAGGGAATCAACATTCAGCCTGCAGATAGTTGAGTTGCAGTGAGTGTAGATGCCGCTCTTCTTGAGGTTCTTGATGCCTTTCACTGTCTGCTCGAAAGCACCTTCAACTCCTGCAATCGAGTCATGGATACGAGCGTTCGGCCCCTCAATTGAAACCTGCGCGCTGTTGAGACCTGCTGCGACAAGTTGCTCCACAAAGGAGGTCTCTGCACATCTACGACCGTTGGTGATGAGGTTCATTCGGAGTCCTTTCTTGCGACCGTACGATATCAAATCAAACACGTCGTCGCGAAGGGTAGGTTCCCCTCCTGTGAAAGAGAGACTGGGAACATGTGCATCGTCCACAATGATGTCCATTGCGTGCTTGACTTCCTCTGTGGACATCTCTTTTGATTCCCGGTATGGAGAGTAGGCATAGCAGAACTTGCATTTGTTATTGCATCGATACGTGAGTGCAATCTCACTGAGAACTGGATACCTTATCTCGGCCGAACCAAACGGGATGATTCTCGCTGTTTTGTAAGCAAGTATGTTCTGGTCCCCAACCGTCATCCTCCTGAGATCCTCGACGAATGCGGCAAGGTCATTCAAGACAGTCTGCTGCTCTGCGTTGAAGTGTTTCACGAAGTGTTCAACAACATGTGCCGGCTCTTTTCCATCGAGAAGCATCTTTAGCATGATCATGGCGCTTTCATTAAGGTGCATCGTCTTGTTGGGTCTGAGAATCAGCAGGTTGTCTTCGGACCTAGCAAAGAAGAAGTCCTTTACTTCATTCATGAACTTCGGTACCCACGAAAGATCGTCGAGAGTGTAACTATAGCTGGGGGCTTCCATGTCTGCCTCCCGAAAGAGCGCGAATCCTCTTAATGGTTCTGAACCAGCACCTTCAGCTGAAAGGCTTATCAACCTCTAGACTGGACACATAACCAGCATAATACTGGAGTCATCGTGCTATGAGTTCGAGCGAATCTAGACTGCCGTACGGCACAATCAGTGGCAAGAAACTGGTTATGCAATTCAGCGCTTACGACATTGACCTGCCGGTTCTCGCAGCTGGTCTACGGGAGAGGCTTGACGTTCTGCATGAACTGGATGTAGCCTTTGCAGGCTTTGGCACAGAGGTACCATCCAGTGTGTCGGATCAGACACCAGTCATGGTGAAGTGCTTCTTCGAGTATGTTGGAAAGGATTCGGATGCTGCGGTTGTTCTGAAGAAAGCATATCACGTCGTCTGGAGTGGCATGATTGATGCATTTCCAGAAATGGCAGAGTGGGCCACCGCAAAAGCTGACTTGTCGGAGCTTACCGCGGCGCAGGCAGAAATGCTTCGGGCCAGAAAAGGCCAGTGAGAAATCAGTGGTTCAGACTGTTACTAAATGATTCACGGAACAAGACGATACACTCGCGTTGGCCAATCCCTCTTTCGCGGGCGGTGTGCGACGAATGAAGAGTAGGTTGTTGTCCGGTCGTAGGCCTTTGCTCGGCTCGGTTGTGGTGCTCTCTGCACTATTATTGATGCCCCTTTTCAGTACGGCAGCTGTACCGAGTCAGAGTTCAGTCGTGAATATCGATGGCGTGTTCGTTGACGTGGTTGTCCTTCTAAACGGGCGAATCAATGTTACATACTGGATGAACTTCTCGGTAATCAGTGGCTCGCTCGGGGGTTTCGACCTGCTTGGCATTCAAGAGTCGAATGCATACGACCCTGATCGGGCTTATGTCCAGATGGACGGCACCAAGTACAGTCTTATTGTAACGACCAAGTCAGGAGGATATGGTCTAGACTGGACTCCGCGTACAGAAAGTGGCAAGACGGTCACCGTCGTCTTCGGGTATTTCAGTACGAGCCGCATAATCCAACAGACATTGGATTTGGGAGTCTTCAATTGGGCACCGGTGCAATGGTTTCAGACGGTCGATATCGAGAACGTCCGCGTGATATACCCAATAGTCATGCAGCCTTCGTGGATAAGTGGGGAAGGAGGAATAACTCAGGAAGGTGCAAACTACTCTGGGTATGTTGTGGACTCTCGTCAGGGAATATGGAGCGGAGGCAGTGAACGAAGCTACGATTCATACAGTCTCTTGGCATACCCCTCCAATCCCTTGGCCTCGCCCAGAAACTTCAGTGTTAGTCTGACCGCAAACCCCGCCAACACTGAGGAGCATCTGAGAATATTCCATTATACGAACTGGTCATTCTATGCCCCTTATGTTCAACCGGGTGCGTTGTGGTCTGATGCCGTGAATTATATCGACGCCCAAGCCAATATACCATTCAACGTCGATTTTGGCGTATACAACATCGGTGACGCAGATTTGCAGGATGTGACTGTCTCGGTGGCAGTCCCCATCAATCTGACCATGACCTCCGGTGAGGTCTCAACATTTCTGGGTGCCTTGGTTGGAGGTGAGGGCCAGTTCCTAACGTACGAATTCGTGCCTGCAAATGTGCCGGCAATCCTGCCAGTGACCTTCCAAGTATCATCATCTAGTCTGAATGCGTCGGAGTGGCTCGTGTTCACAGTAAACGTCTACGTCACAGAATACATACCACCGTTGATTCCTCCAAGCGCGTGGATTCTTGGGTTCGGAGTCCTAGCATTCGCAGGAATTGCATACTATGGCTACAAGAAGGTGACTTCTCACTATGGAGCGAGGTGGGAGCCTGACGAAACCACAGGCGTCTACAAGAAACCTGAGATAGCTATCCAGACACTTGGCACGCCCGGAACGATCGCCGAGCTCGACCCAGTTGAGTCCGCCTTCTTTGTGAATGAGAGCAGGCAAAAGATAGTCTCTATGATACTGATGTCCTGCGTCAAGAAAGGAGCACTGAGGGTTCTGTCTGTTGACCCGCTCAAAGTGTCTGTCACTGGAATACAGCTTGAGGAGCTGACCTACTATGAGCAGATGCTCGTTGATGCTGTCGTGGATGATGAGTTTGATGCCGAGAAGCTGGACGACTTAGTGGAGCGTCTCGCTGATGAAGTGCAGAAGAAGTCTTGGCAGGCCGACTTCGAAGCCACAAAGGCCGAGCATGAGAAGCTTGCTGAGGGGGCTTGGGAAGAGCTACAGTCCAATCCCACGATTGATGCTCGTTCAGATTACTACTTCAGTGGATCGTATCATGGCTGGGCGTGGTATTGGCTCTACATGAGCCCCCATCACGATACTTACATTCACGATTCATTCTCTCACCCCGAGTCCGGTGCCGCCCCACCACAGGTGCCAACTTGGTTTGGAGACATCTCAACGGCAACCGGGCAAGCAATATCTGATATCGGACGAGCCGTGGGAGACGTAGGACAGGCAACCGCTCAGATTATCTCGAATGTGGCTTCAACGATCGGGAAAGTGGTAGAGAACGTCGGCAAGATAATCACTGAACCGCTGAAACCGATTCTTGAGGGCACCAGTCGATGCGTACAACATGATGCGTGTCACAGTGCATGTGTTTCGCATGATGCATGTCATTCAGCTTGCCACTCGGCGTGTCACTCAGCATGTGTCTGCCACTCGGCATGTCACTCAGCATGTCACTCGGCTTGTGTATCAGGGGGTTTCCGGTGATAGGGGTTTCCGGTGCTGGAATCTAGCAACTGATACATAGACCGCTGCAGCAATCAATGGAATCATGGTGACGCTTAGGACGAGCCCAGCCACGTATAGTTGAATGGGAATCGAGTCAGTTCCGCTTTTGTCTGGCCCTTCTTCAATAGACTTCAGAATGTAGTCCCTGAAAAGGTCGAACTCAGGGTCATACCCATCATCCGGAACCATCGCATTGAAAGCTACCACCAAGTCGTGCTCAGGCGAAACCATGATCTTCTGACCGTATCGCCCATATGCGAAATAAACTCCTAGGTCCGAACGAGTCCACCAATGCCAACCATATCCAAATGGTTCACCGAGTGCATTTGGGATATCAATAGGACTGGTTGCTTGAGCGATGAAATCAGCTGGGAGTATCTGTGTCCCATCCCATGTGCCATTATTGAGGTAAAGGAACCCAAGTCTCGCAATGTCCAATGTTGTGAGCCTGAGTCCTCCTTGAGTGTTGTACCAGCCGCCAGGTAATAGATACCAGGTCCCATAATCGAATCCTAGAGGATCAAAGAGGTACTCATGAGCGAATTCCAGTGTACTGCTATTCGACACTTTTTGGATGATTGCACCAAGTAGGACGGACGCGCCTCCACAATAGGTCCAAGTAGTCCCGGGTTCTGAGGTCATGGGACGGTCTAGAACGAATTTCACCGCGTCGGAACTGTACATCATGCCCATGAGTGTATTGGTATCCGGGTCAACGTAGGGAGTTGACCACTCGTCCCAATCCAGACCGGGGGTCATTGTGAGGAGATCCTCGATTGTCATCCGGTCCTTTCGAGGGTCAGGATTGGCTATCTCGTACTCGGGGAAGAAACTAAGGACTGTCTCATTGACTCCACTAAGGAGACCCTGCTGAAAGGCGATTCCAATCAGTGCACCAGTGAAGCTCTTCGTGACCGAGTGAAGGAGGTGACGGTATTGCGCAGTGAGATACTCGCTCAAATACTGCTCAAAGACGACGTAACCATCCTTCACGATGACAATCGAGAGAACGGGATAGTCTTGGGCATCTATCAGCCGCACCATGTCGTAAAGGGTTTCATTGTTCATCCCGTGTTCCTGAGGCGTGCTGTTCCTCCAGCCTTCTGTGGGCCAATAGTCAGGAGGGATATTCCTCTGGGACGATGGCACGATTTCGTTTATGTCGGACCGCCCTGACACAGCTGAAAAGCAAGACATCGTAGTGCAGAGGAACAAGATGATGAGCAGCGGAGCCACCGTACTCCGCAGTCCAGCATTTCTTCTCAAGAGCTGATTTTTCCTCCCTTGCTCAGGAACTTCCTAAGTGTTCTATAACCAGCTTGATTGACGCAAGCTTCGCTGTTGACGGAGGACTTAGGCTACGAATGGACCCGTCAAAGAGCAAGTTGGGTGCCTGACCCACGAGATGCATGCACGGAGATACATGCTCGAAATGCATGCTCGGTCATCGCTCCATGCCGCGCTAACCTAGAAACCAGCTGCAAGCACAAGCCTGCCCACCGCTGCGGCTTAGGAGTATCGGATATTACCTTCTTTTCCACCTCACTGTGCCCACAAGTACATCTACGGAGCTGGGGGCCCCCTGATTATGACGTATATCGATTTGTCCTAGTAAGTCGCTCGTTGGCAAAACCCATAAGCATACGAGGAATGAAGGTTGCGGGAAGACAGTTGAGACCTGTGGACACACCACCGAAATGGGCCTATCTTGTGAGCTCAATTCTGGTTGTGATGAGTGGTGTGCTTGGCGTGACCCTTGTGTTTGTGCTTCTGATAATGTTTCCCGCAGGAACGGATATTCGAATTCCTCTTCTTTTCATCATACTCCCTTTGAGTATTCTTATTCCAGTAACGACATTGACAATGGCGCTATGGCTGACAAAGAGGAGAGATTACCCAGCCTGAAATCCGGAAAAAGGAAATGCCCCGATTAGGCATATTGGAATCGTTCTATGCCATTTCCAAACAGATCGAAAATGGGAATTGTCAAGACACATTGGAGCAATTATCCCAAGTCCTATGGAGGAGGGAAAGTCACTATCAATCTTCCAAGAAATCCTGGTAATTCTCAACGAAATACTTCTTTCCTTTCTTGATTACAGGAAATCCTTCTCTCTCGAGCTTCTTCCTATGGCCTTCAGCTCCGCCGGGGTATTTCTCATTCAAGGATCCATCTGCCTTCAGAGTCCGCCAATAGGGAATAGTGATATCTCCCGCTTGACTAGCAGCTTCTTCGGCTGCGTTGGCTGCAATCATGATGAAGATTCCCGTCGTGAGAGAGCAACAAGCCTTAACGTTGTGCTTTTCAGCAATCTTCCTGCAGATTTGGACGATAGTTGTTAGTTTTCCCTCTGGTACCTCTTTCATAATCTCAACGACTTCGCTGGGATTAACGAGGACCACTTCGTCGCCTGCCTCAGCTCCCATCTTGTGAACTGCGTTGTAACATGGAAATGTCTTCTCCAGCCTCAGTATCTTCGGTAAGCCCTTCTTGTCTGCCAACTTCTCCTGCCAAGATTTCCTTCTGTAACTCATTCTGGCCCCGCCACTTGTCTTTCACAAGCCAACTCTGGCTCATCGCTTTCATTTAACAAGCCTCAGTGTCATATATTCCTTCGCTGAGAGGCCAAGACGCTTCTGCCCTAGCACTCTGTCATCAATTTCAGAGAGGATTCATCGAGCCGCAATCTCTTTGAATCAGTACGTCGACTTGCGATATCTAGGCTGCTCGAATCCCTTACATCAAAACGGGTGGTTCATTTTGTCTAGTGATCCCGAAACGACACCGCGTTCGATTCAACCTGTCAAAGCTCAAAGCACGGGGACCGGGCGAGAAAGA
>PRDJ01000072.1 GCA_003345555.1 Candidatus Thorarchaeota archaeon | reverse complement strand
ATAGGTTCATCAGGATCCGCTACTGGTGGTTGCTGCATCATCGCGTCGACGACTCGTATCATTCTAACCTGATTTGCACGATACTTGTCAGGCACTTCCTCGCTGAATTTCGCCATCGCTTCGGCAACCATTCTCTCTGTAAGCAGGCCCAGTACGCGCTTGCCGTCAGTTACTGGTAGCCCCGTGTAACCGGCTGCAAGCATCTCCGATCTCGCCTTGATTAACCGCTCTACTGGGCTGACGACCAAGAGTTCTTCTTTGGTCATGAGGTCCTTGACTTTCACATTCTCGATTTTCTTTGCAAGTGTCGTAATCTCGGCCTTGGTTATGACGCCAACGAGTCTGCCATCTTTGTCGACCACGGGGCATCCGCTCATACCTCTATCAATCATGAGCTGTGCTACTTTTGTGACGTCGTCCGTGGGCAACACTGTGATCACCGTTTCGGTCATGGCACTCGACACGTGTAATCTTCCGATTGAAACAGCAATGACCTTGCTCACTCCAAGTCTGTCAGCAATGTCTGCATATGTCAAAATTCCCCTCAGATTGCCGTCTTCGGTCACAATCAGCCTATCCACGCGCTTCTTCTGAAGAAGGTCCAGGGCGAAGGACAGTCTTTGGTCTTTGGCAATCGTCACCGGATCGGTCATTATCTGAGATATCTCCAATGCTTGGTCCTCCTGTATCGTGCTTACCTGTACCATTCGGATGCTGCTAATAAATCGAGCTAGCTACGGCACGCCTCGCACAAGTACCTGCCGTCTTCCATAACAAGGTCCGTGGAGTACTCGCCGCAGCTATCACAGATACCTCCGTAGGCTACCATGTCATCTTCCTCTTCGTCGTAACGCCTAGACACTCCGCTGGTTTTCATCCTCAGCGACTCAACCAAGATATCGATGAGCTCTGGGGACCATCGAAGGATATCTCTTGAAGTCACAATACCCACGAGAGAATCGTTCTTCAGCACAGCAACTCTTCGAATCCCGCTTCGTGCCATCACGCGCATCGCATCAGTCAGAGATGTATCCAAAGTGACATGTATGAGCGGCGAGCTCATAATCTGACTCGCTTTGGTCGACTCGGGCTCCAGCTCTCTTGCAATCACCCTTCGCACCAAGTCCTCCTCGGTTATGATACCGACGGGTCTTGCTTTGCTTACTATGATGATGGAACTGATATCTGCCTTGTTCATCGATTTCGCAACTTCGAGGGCCGAGTCGTCGGGTGACATCGTGACCACATCAGAAGTCATGATGTCCCTCACAGACATATCGTGTGAACCTTCAGCCATAGAAACGACCTCCGTCCGCTAGAGAATGACCCCTACACTAGCCGGGTCAGACTGATTCTGTAACCGTTTCCCTAGGCCAACTTATTAAGTCTGTCTGTGTTGTCGGCAGCGGACTGACAATGATTGAGGCAAAGCTCTAAGACTTGCTTGGCGTCAGATGACGATGTTGAGCTCAGAGAAGTATCTCCCCGTCACCAGGAGGAAGAACCTGCATCATGTCCTCTTGAGGTATGCGGGTAATAAGGGGGGCCATTTCCCGAGGTGCCATCCTCACCAAGCGTCCTACTATATCCTTGACCAGCTGGCTTTTCTTGGTCTTGCCGGGAACAATCCTTACGTGATAGATTGTATTGCCCGCAATTGCAGATGTCGGTCCTGATATCGGCGTGGCAAAGTCCCCCTCGACTACTACTCCTACAGATATCTCCACTGGGACATCTCTTATGTAGTTCTTCGTACCATAGAGCATGACCCCGCCTGGTGGGAGGTATTCACCGGTTGGCGGTGTGAAGCTTACTTGCTCTGGATTGACCCAGAATGCATCACCAGAGGAGAGTCCGTCTTGCCATGCGCTGGAAAACGCAACGGCAAACTGCGCCGCCTCAACTAGAGTCCGTTCGGTAGGCGGTTGATCTGGGACCTTAACAATGACATATGGCGCACCGTGAAGTGATGCATGAAAGAAGATGTCATTTGCAGTCATCTGTCTTTTAGCCAGCTGCTCATTGCTCTTGATATCTCTACCACCCAATACTAAGAAGCCTTCTGAGGACATGAACCAGCGGTATCTCTCATACCACTTCTTTTTCCTAAGCTTGCTGGGCAGTGCCTTTGTAGGTGCTGGCCGTACTGGTACCTGCATCTGGGTGAGCTGTATACGCGTTTTCTCGATTTGACTTTCAGCGCCCTCCGCCTTTGCCTCCATCTTCTTTGCTTTATCGTAAGACGCCGCTGCATTGTCCTGTGCCGAAAGCCTTACGTCAAGAGCTACTTTGGTCTCGCCCAGATTCATGATGATTTGTGCCTGCGAAGGTATGATTCGGTCTATCAGGGCTGCTGATTGGACACCTTCCTTCTTTCCCTTTTCGATTCTACGGACTATCTCATCCCAATCCTGCCCTCGTAATCGAGCTCCTGTGACTGACTCCAGCATCTCCTGTACGACTTGGAAGTTTGCATAGATGAGTTCTCCCTCTTTCCTCAGTACCTCTGAGTTCTTCCTGAGAAGCGAAAGGCTCTCCTGTTGTTTGTCGATAATCGTCTGTAATCGGAGTTTCTCCTCCGTTAGTTTGTCATTAGTTTCTCCTTCGGCCTCTTCAAGGGGTGATACCCCGAAGAACTCGTCAATCGCCTGACTGAATGTATCAAACTGCTTTGTCTGCAGTCCGTGATAGAACGCAAACTCGAATGGAAGGAATGCTAATGGAGCACTCTCCGCGTCTGACTGCTCGCTCTCCTCAAAGACTAGGCATGGGCCATTGGCACCTGTCTTGAGTTTCTCACCAAATGAATGCAGTCCTCTCTCAAGATTATGAAAAGACTGATCATCAAGGTCTGATACCATAACCGTTGGCGGCACGGCTGAAAGCGCGCATATCTCTTCACAACTCAGTGCATCTAAGTTAAGACGGCTGGCCAGTGTCCGTACAACGTTCGCTTTCGAATCCGATATAGTCTCCTTGAGAGATTGTCCTTCGAGCGCGAACAGATCTATTCCTCTTTGTGGCGGCAATTCATACTTGGCCTTCGGCACCAAATCGCGATCACGCATTCTCTTGTAGCGCATCGCCACGAAGATTGCGTCTTGAGGATCCAGAAGTATCAGATTGCCATCTCCGAAGAGCTCGGCCACCAGCTTGTATGTTCCTGATTCGTCGCCTGTTTCAAACACGACAATACGATCTAGCCCATGTTGCTTAACACTGACTATTCTCTTATCTCTCAGATACTTGCGTAGCACAGTCACGAACTTTGTTGGCTGCTTCTGAGCAACTCTGTGAAACTCAGTGAGATGTATTCTACGGCCCGGTTCAATTAGGAGCTGGGCATTACCACCTGAGGGTTGGTACAGTTTGAACACAAAGACGTGACCATGAAGGTAGATGTTCTTGACAAATGCCCCTTCTATGGCCTTCCTTATCTCAGGAAGTACCAACATAATGTCAACGTTGCTCATCGCATCTTTCATCTAGCAGTCGCCAGCCTGACGTAGAACCCTTGGGCTCTCGAATCCTTGTATGTGTCATGGGGAAGTAAACTGGAGGTATGACCCAGAAACCTCTTCCACGAATCTCTATCTGTGATTCCTTACTTGTCGGTATATCATTGTCCATTAATTCTCTTCGATAACGTCGTATCGCTGGTCACAATTGTGAGCGATACCATTATAACTTGGTCAGCCGAGGCTCCCTAGTCCGACCGGTGAGAAAACGTGAGCTACAAGTCTGTCTTCAAACGGATGTTTGGCAGATGGGAAAAGCGCCCTCAGGATCAGACTTTCTACGTGAAGATGTTCTTTGCCATCCTGAGTGCTCTAATCTGCGCCGCGGGTGGGCAGATGCTTGCAGGATTGAGAGGGCTCCTCTTTGGCGCGCTCATGTACGTACTCACAATATTCTTCATTGTATACATCTTAGATGTGAACCCTAGTGTCATGGGCGGACGACAGAAGCTCATCCTGAACTCCCTTGGGTCTTACCTATTGATGTGGGTGGTACTCTGGACTCTCTTCTACGCATTCGCGGTTCCTCCTGAACTTCTTACGTAGATAGCCTTCGTCGGGTCTGGCATTCTGGGAAGTTAAGCCATAGACAATATCTGTATTGTAAGATATCCTAGGAGGAAGAATGGAATCAGTGGCGGCGAATTTGCATGATTTCTGACGGTTCGTGCGTAGAGATAGCCACCGAGCAGCATGAACAGCATCTGTATACCTGCGGACAAGATGGATTCAAACAATGGGTTGTCCAGCTCCAACAGCTCAAAGCCCGGGCTCGCAATCGCAACAACTGATAGAATCTTCACATCTGCCCCTCCAAAAGCACCAATCCTAAACAAGAAGTACGAGAGCATAGGTACGAAGATGACCGCCGACAAGTGAAGCAGGGGCTGGGCCAGTAGATGACCAGACAAGATGACTACTGCAAGAGCAAAGGCTCCTCCGAACAATGCGGCGCTATTTGGAACATGGCGATTGCGTATGTCTAGATAGCTATACGCAGCCAAGAGCACCACCGCGGTCAGTAGTGACAGGAGGGATGATATCGATAGATACGGGATCATGATTACTCATTCTTCGGCTGCATGTCTTGTTGTGCTTTCTGAAAGCACCGCTCGAGAGTACAGAATGGCGCGATATAACCATCTCCCGGATGTCGGGTCCACCATATCCCAACGATTCTCTAACACACAGCAATACAGATTAGGTGCGTTTTGAAGACAGCAGTCACCCCGCGGGGACAGGTCTTGCCAATTCTCGTGGAGCGATACGGCGAAGCTGATAATTATGACTGATGCGAGTCAGGTAATCCAGGATACGGCGGTCCGCATGCTGAAAATGGCAGTGACTAAACTGCCGAGTGATGTTGAGGCGGCTCTCAGAACAGCATACGAGAACGAGGACGACCCGACCGCAAAGACACAGCTCTCAGCGATTCTCTCCAATTTGGAGATTGCTGCGACAGGAATTCCAATGTGTCAGGACACAGGGGTCATTATCTATTACGTGAAAGTCGGAACCAAATTCCCTTACATTGATGCCATCCAAGAAGCACTGATATCGGCGACAAGGAAGGCGACCGAGCAAATTCCGCTGAGACCGAACGCAGTCCATCCTTTCAAAGGAGTGAACTCGAATGATAACACAGGCGAGAAGATCCCTTGGATTAATTGGGAGATTGTGCCAGGCGATTCGCTGGAGATGACTGTTTTTCCAAAGGGCGGGGGCAGTGAAAATGTCTCGATAGTAGGCATGCTCAAGCCCGGTGCCGGTCTCGCCGGAGTGAAGAAACTCATAGTTGACAACGCAATGAAATACATGGGTGAAGCATGCTCGCCAAACATAATTGGCGTAGGCATTGGTGGAGGAGCCGACATTTCCATCAAGATAGCGAAGCAGCAGCTACTAAGACCGCTGGGTGACAGTCACCCTGAACCCGAAGTGTCGAAGCTCGAAAAGGATCTCCTGGATGCGCTCAATGCAACAGGCATCGGGCCAATGGGACTCGGGGGCAAGACAACCGTCTTGGCAGTGAAGATCGGTTATGCAATGCGTCATCCCGCTAGCCTTCCGGTTGGTGTTGCTGTCCAGTGCTGGGCTGCCAGAAGGAGCACGGCGGTGATTTCGAAGGATCTCAAGGTTAGGTACCTGACTCATCCGGGAGGGAAGTAAAGTGCCAGAGTATCATCTGACAACACCCATCTCAGAGGCCGATGCAAGGAAGTTGAAAGTTGGCGACATTGTATATGTCTCTGGAGAGCATGTCTACACCGCTC
>PRDJ01000071.1 GCA_003345555.1 Candidatus Thorarchaeota archaeon | reverse complement strand
ATCGTCAGCCTTGGTCACACCAGAGCATCGGAATGGGTCGTTTACTGGCTCGGTTCGACAGGCTAATCTACCACCCAGCTCAACACCTAACTAGGGCCGTCAAGAGGTCGGCATGTGAGTACGCGAAGAGAAGTATTCAATGAACCGGTAGTCCGGGTTGCGGTTGATAGGATTAGATTCCCCAAGAAATGCCCTGTGTGCGGAGCTGCAGCCCTGCATCTTACTCGGGTTACTGTGGCACCCGGAAGGAGACAGTATCTACGACCTATCTGGGACCCGTCGTATAACCCAGCTCTCAGGAGGCAGACGGGACTCTCTCTTCCTGAAACAAGAACACTATTGATTCCTGTGTGCGAGGACCACCTGTATTCAGACGAAGATTACTGTCGCTACAAGATGCTCTGTATGCTTGCTGACGGTTTTTCCATAGTCGCACTCACATTTGCTCTTCTGACTCTAGGTAGCAACCTATGGTTGGGGAAAACAAGTGATGCTTGGGTGTATGGCGTAGTGATCTTAGCAATTGCATCGTTCATTCTATCAATTGCAGCGTTTCGGCCAAAACCCATAGAATCAGCTGTGAGAATCGTGGGATTCGACGCCGGGTTCCAGAACATCTGGCTGGACTTCAAGAACAGGGCTTATCGCGATGAATTCATGAAGGAGAACCCCATGACAGCTGAATTGGTCAGCTGGATATTGAGGGCATAGATGGGCTTTGCCCGATAGCTTTCTTTCAGAAGTCCTCAGGATTCTCATTCGAATGTCTATCACTCACTTCCCCTCGGGCGACATAACACAGGAAACGCATATCTCCCACTGATGCATGCAATCTGTCCAATGTCTAAAGAGAGCCTGTATGTCGTTCCGGCAGGTGAGAGTATTGAGCAGCAGCATGAAAGATGTGTCAATCACGGGCTTGATATCCAGGATCATGAATCGTTATGTGATAACCACAGATGACGGGACCCAGTATGAGCTTTCTGCCATATATCCTTGGGAAGCGGTCTCTGCTGACTACGGCTCAGGGATCTTTGCTGCAAACCTAGGTAAGCACATGACGGCAATGGGGCTTACTGATGGTCATACTATCTGGAAAGCTAATCTTCGGAGCGAGGAATCGACTGCCGTTCCCGGCACAAAACCCATCAAGGGCCCGGGAAAGCGTTCTGGCCGAGCGAAGTCGTCTCGTGGCAAGCAGTAGCCACGCTATAGGCTGAACTTCCTCGGGCATAGTATCAAGTAAGAAAATTGGAGCCAAGGCCTGCTCTTGGGGCAGGCCTTGTCCCATCAGTACTTTGTACTACTTGATTTTAATCTCTTTGTCGCTCTTCCAGAGACCGTGAATATTGCAGTATGAAGTCGCCATCAAGGTCCCAGCCTTTGTTATCTTGAACGCGAATACGGCTTGAGGCTCTGAATACAGCGAACCTGTATTCGGACCTTGTGTGGATTCCCCATGAGTGTCGAAAGTCATGTATCCGATTTCCATCGGGAATTTGTCACCTTCGGGCCAAAAGAACAAATCAACCCAAGAGATGTGGTGCTCAGTCACATTGGGGTGCGGGATCTGTTTGCCAACAGTGACTGAAACCTTTACTAGGTCCCCTTTCTTCACGACATCTGGCGCTTCTATGACTGGCACATGTTTCTCGGTCTTCCAGTCTGCCGTCTGCATCCAATTCTTGGACATTCTATCTACCTCTTACATTTGAGCCGGGCACACATTCAGACTGCCCAGAGAGTATATACGTGAACGCTTGCTAAAATACTTCACCACTTGACACAATTGAACAGGGCCGCAAGCACATCAACCAGACATGACAATGCATCTATCAAAGTCGGCTGACAGGCTCACGCTTATATGCGAACTAATAGGCGCTCCTGCCGGGAGCACGATATAGGCTCTTTTTCGAAAGGCAGATTTGAAGTGAGGAACGCTGGGGATGGAAGAGTACTCAGCTCCGGAAAAGCAGAATCCGGTGTTCTACATTGCCCTCATAGGAGTACTAACTGCGTTGACGACAGCAGTCACTGCAGTCTTGGTGATTCCATTTCCGACAACGAGTGGCTATCTAAATATTGGCGACACTGTTGTAATGACCAGCGGGCTCATGTTAGGTCCGGCGGGAGCATTCTTTGTCGGCGGAGTTGGTTCTGCAATGGTCGATGCTGTTGTGGCACCTCAGTATGCACCGATCACTCTCATAGTCAAGGGCTGTGAGGGGCTAGTTATTGCTCTGGTCAGCCGCAGCAAAGAGCCAAGCAAGAGATTGCGAGCTAGAGACGCTCTCGCATTGGTATGCGGTGCAGTTGTAATGCTCACAGGGTACTTCGTAGGCGAGACTTGGCTGTTAATGCTTGGAATTGGTCCAGCCCTGCTCGAACTTGTGGGTGTCAACTCAATACAGGTCACTGTCGGTGTTCTCGTTGCCGCTGCCGTTGGTCCCGTTCTTAGAGACCACCTTAGACAACTTGGGTGATGGCCCCATTTTGACCGACAGACCTAGGTCTCTTTTTCAGAATCGTTTATCTGGACGCATCCTTCTGCCTCTCTCGCCAGGAATCCACATATGCCAAGTGTGAAGGTCTTCGAATGACAGACAGAAAGAAGCTGAGAATTGATTCCAAGAGACTGAGTGCAATAAACGATTTCTTGCTTGAAGTGAATAACCCGCTTGTCAATGGCATACTCGATCTCATAGAGAAGTATGGTGGACCCGACGAAATAAACCGACGAGCGAAGGAAGCACGCAAGCTGGATGTGCTAATCGCAAGACTAGAATCGAAGAGGTCCCCACTTATTAGGGATCTGCGGTGGTTGGAAAAGCAGCGCGATGACGGTGCTTTCATCACGATTCCCGAGTACCGCCGCAAGGTGCTTGGCAACAAGGCCGACTCCATGGCCTTCGACGAAAGCTTTGCCGTGACCCTGGAAATAAGCGCGTGTCAATACTTCTCTTGGGTCATTGAAGAGGCACGCGAGGCAATTGCCCATCGAGAGCTGATGCCTGGACGTTTCATACGTGTTCGCAACATGAAAGAGCAGACAGCTGATGACGATGTTATTGCTTTCGCCGCCGCAATGCAGATCGTGGGGTCTTCTTACGTGGAGACTCTGGATACAAAGGGAACCTTGCCGGGGCCCGATGGAGCTCCCGCGAATGTTCACTTGGGCGGCCCTGAGACAATCACGGGCTATTTCGGTGGTGTAGGTATGCCCAATGAGTATCCCCTGAAATGGGCTGACGAGTACCTTCAGTATTACACTGCTTATGGTGTGAAGCAAGTTCTCAACGTAAATAACGGGAGCATTCTAGCTGCGTACCTCATGCACAAGCTAGGCATTGATATGGAATTCAAAATCTCTGTCTTCACGGGCAACGACAATCCCTTCTCATGCCTATGGACAATGATGACAGCCAAGCTATTCAGTAGGGACGATGGTACGACTCCTCTGATAGGATTCAATCTCTCAAATAGCGTGAATAGCGAGACGATAGAGCTAGCTGCCTATGTCCGCAAGAAATTCGGCTTCGAAGACGTAGTACGTATTGAACATCACATAACTGAGACATACAAGAGCATCGTACGTCAGCCTTACGACAGACTCCCACAGCTACTGGAGCTTGCTAATCATGTGAAGAACATCAGTGCGAAACACGAAGGCGGGGTACCCGAAATAGATTCCACTCGTTCTCATCCGAGCGACATATTGGACTATTTCAGGGAGAAGAACGAAATTGAGCAGAAGGGTGAAATGCCGCTGGTGACTCAGAACTACATGGACAAGCATAGAGCAGTCAACAGAACGGCAGAGGAGCTGACGAAGCGGGGTCTGACATTCATAGCCGCCCCTCACCTCCACAGAGACTAGTCATTATACAAAGCCTATCGTCTAACTGACGAGGGCGACCTAGCAGTAGGTATGAGCTGACTGCTTCACATCCACTGCTGAATCTTCTCATCGTAGAGATCTTGAAGCCTCTGCTTGTGCTTCAGTTCTTCGCCTGCAAGTGTTTCGAAGACTACTTTGTTTGATGGATCTGCGGTCAGTTCTGAAAGGGTCTTATAGAAGTCGTGTGCCGCCTCCTCCTTCTTGATAGCGAAAATCAGTACGTCCTGAGGTGATGAGGAAGGTGTCAGTGGTACCTCAGCAAGATATCTGTCAAGGTCCATTTTCTTGAACTCTGCTACACTCTTGCATACAAAGGTTCCACACACACCTTGTTTGAATGCAGCTTCCAGCTTCTTTCGATGCCCCACTTCCTGTTCGGAGAGTTCTTTCAGTAGCTTCGCAGACGATGAGAGTTCGGCTCGCTTCGCGGCTTGCATATAGAACTCATATGTCTCTGTCTCTCTTTCTATCGCGAGAGAAACGAGTCTTTCAAAGGACTGCTGGACAGTTGTCATGGCCGGTTCAAGGGCCAAGATGTCAGACTGGCTTTAAACATAATGCACATTCAGCCAACAACAACAAAACAGAAGTACAAGTAGAGCCAACGAGTACGATGTACTGAGCTGAGGTGAGAGCAGTTGAAACTGTGGTCCAACGATTTTGCTCAAGGAGCACCAATCCCCGATAAGTGCGCGTACAGGAAGACGAATTCCAGCCCACATTTAGCATGGGATCAGGTCCCTGCCACCGCGAAGAGTCTTGCGTTGATCTGCAACGATCCTGATGCTCCAGTGGGTAACTGGATACACTGGCTGGTCCACAGCATATCAGCAACGACGAAATCCATACCTGCTGGAGGGCCTGTTCCTGGTGTGCAAGAAACGAACGACTTTGGCGAGAAGAAGTGGGGTGGCCCCGCGCCGCCCTCGGGCACACACAGGTACTTCTTGACACTTTACGCGCTCGATGTTCCATCTCTCAAGGGAGCTACGAAGAAGAACTTTCAGGAACTGTGTGAACAACATAAAATCGAGTCTGCTCAGATGATGGGCACATACTGCAAGAAGTAGCCTTCGATTCTCCTGCACAGACTGCTGCACTTGGTTCGGTCATGATATGAAGACGCTCTCAGAAATCGTTTGCCAGCCACTTTCTTTGCGTGTAACGTGATCTTGCTTCCCTTGTACAATGAGTGACTAACAGGCTCATTCATCCGAGATAGTCGATACTTCTGCCTTAGCCCTAGGAACAATCTCTCTCAGCCCTGATGGCAGGTACTTGTGCAACGCAGTGGGAATCAGTATGCTGCCATCCTCTCTTTGATGGTTCTCCATTATAGCGACGATAGCCCTTGGATTTGCCATCATTGTGCTATTCAACGTGTGCACGTATCCTTTCTCAAGACCGCCCTTCTTGATTCTATATTTTATGCCTAGCCTAGTAGCTTGATATGCGGTGCAGTTACTGCAGGAGACTGCCTCTCTGTACACGCCCTGCCCCGGCATCCATGTTTCCAGGTCATACTTCTTCGCAGCAACAGTGCCTATATCACCTGTGCATACATTGACGACCCTATATGGAATCTTGAGTGTCTGGAAGAATCCCTCGGCGTTGCCAATCAATTCCTCATGAACTCTCCAAGTTTCGTCCGGATGACTGAATACGAACTGCTCAACCTTGTTGAACTGGTGTACTCTGAAAATCCCCTTTGTGTCCTTGCCATGGCTTCCCGCTTCTTTCCTAAAGCACGCACTTACTCCAGCGTACCTTATCGGAAGGCTTGTTGGCTCGAATATCTCGCCCATGTGCATAGCCGCAATCGGGTGTTCAGCAGTTGCAATGAGATAGAGATCCTCGCCCTCCACCTTGTACATTACATCCTCGAAATCTGCGAGGTCAGTTACACCCTCATACGGTTCCCTGTGAATCATGAAAGGCGGATATATCGGGGTGAATCCCTTCTTGGACAGAATGTCGAGTGCCATCTGTTGCATAGCAAGGTCAAGGAATACCAAGTCATTCTTCAGGAAGTAGAACCTTGCGCCGGAGATCTTGGCGGCTCTTGGGATATCACCAACGTCCAAGGTATCTAGGAGATCAACGTGGCTCTTTACATCGAAGTCAAAAACGGGCTTTCCACCCCATTCACGAATAACCTCATTGTCCTCGTCG
>PRDJ01000070.1 GCA_003345555.1 Candidatus Thorarchaeota archaeon | reverse complement strand
CAGGGTTGGACTATCATAATGGATACCATGCCCGAATCGATTGTCCCCTGTTGCCGTGCCGCACGCGATCAATCCGTTGCTAATGACGCGCCGGAAGGAATACGGATATAACAAAACCGAATCATCCTCGCAGCATACGATGCAGACCTGATTTGGAGGATGCGTGATATGGTCCGATGCTCTCTGTGCGGACAGGAAGAACTCTGTTTTACATGCCAGTACTGCAATGGAGTATTCTGTGCAGAGCACCGTCTTCCAGAGAGTCACGGATGCCCGAGCATGCAAAGAGCTCGTGATGATGCTAGGAAGAGGATAGCTGATTCGTTCAGCGGTGAATACGTAGAGGCTGACGAAGAGACAGAGGAGAACACAACTTCCGTTCGCCCGCCGATTTTGAGACGGCCTATCGAGGTCAGTCAGGTTAGGCGGTCGAGATTCTCATCACATGAGAGGAGAGACATTGGCATTGCGTCTATTCTTGTCTGCTTGGTTGCTTTGTCTATGATGGGGAGTCCGGGTGGTATCATCTCAACCTTGTTCGTGCTACCCGGCATAATTGCCGCTGGCTTGTGGTGGTATCCAGTCGCACTTGTAGTCATCTTTCTATCTTCGTTTATGATACATGAGATGGCCCACAAGTTCGTAGCGCAGCACTATGGCATGTGGAGCGAGTTCAGAATGCTGCCCTATGGTTACTTTCTATCAGCCATGGCGATACTGTTCTCGATTCCGGTGTTTGGTACAGGTGCAGTATTCACATCAGGATCTTCGAGTCCAGATAAGGATGCCAAATCCACGTTGGCAGGCCCGCTATCGAACGCTGTGTTGGCTTCGATCTTCGTGGGAGTTGCCGTGATTGCTTTCTTCCTTGGGTCACTGGGATTTCCGTTCAGCTACGTGATTCAATATGCCGCGATTCTCAACGGCATGCTTGGTTTGTTCAATCTTATTCCGTTTCCCCCGTTTGACGGAGCACGGATCGTTCTTTGGAGAAAGGACGTATGGGTCGCCCTACTTGTGGCGCTGCTGACTTTGTTAATCGCGGCCTATGTCTTGATTCCAATGCTCTGGACTTAAACCATGGCTTCTGTTGGTGAGATTGGTCACGGTCAGACTAAGAAACGGGATAACCGTAGCCTTCCTCGCGGGGCCGCGGCATGTATATGTGAAACTCATATAAAGCGGCTATCCATATCCAAGATTGAGGAGAGCCAAATGGTATCGGATAGAAGCAGCATGCTTCAGCAGGTTGATGAGCTAAGAACAAGAATCGAAGGGCTCCTTGACGACCTCGATAAGGCGGGTCAATCCTCAAGAGCTCTAGAGGATGTCACGAAGGAGCGCGACGAGCTCAAGAGTGAGATGTCTCAAATAACTGAGCAGCTCCAGCGAGTCTCAGAACTCTACAGAGAGGCGTCAGCAGAGAAAGACAAGCTCAAGGAAAAAGTGGACGTTAGTGACTTGCTTGCCATTTACATAACGCTCATTGAGACTGTCTTTGGAGGAAAGCCGCATGCTCGGGTCCTCTACACTCTGCACAACACGAAGACAGCTATCACAAGGAAGAACCTGGAGTCGAGTACAGGTATCATGCCAACTGCAGTAATCAAGGCAATCCATGACCTTCGAAACGCCCAGTTGGTGTCCTACGACGACGAGACCCAAGAAGTGAAGCTGATCAAGGACATCCTCTGATGGCAACGCGTTCTTTGTGCAAGGTCTAAGCCGAGAGTGGGCGATACATGCATTCGAGAATCACCTACAGCCTCGCTCTGAGGAAATACATCAGAGCGCACAGCCTAGAGGACAAGCTCGATTCGATAGTAGATCTGCTGGGCAATGATGCTCAAGATGTCATCAGGTGGGCTGAGTCGGAGGCCCGCCGCAGGAAGCAAGAGGGGTTGGCTGCTCACAATACGGATCTTGGAGGGCTTGTTTTTGAGCTTCTGGGTAGTGAAGCTGCGGTCCGACTGGTCAGGTACAACCAATCCCGAGGGCGGCTGACGACAAGAAGTGAGGTAAGTCTAAGGACTGGACACAGGGCTGACATGCCACAGTTGTATCAAGATGCCGGACTAAGGCATCCACAGGAGGCCCGGAATCTCCGCCACAACCTATTCCACCAGTCTTTCACTGCCTTGGTCTCACGTCTCTTCCCGGACGTGACAACAAGCGTTCCTGTAACCGGTGAAGGACTAACGCCCGACCTCATTGTGACTCACAAGGACCCTGACTGGACTCTCTGTGTCGAGTACAAGGGTTATCGGTCGATTACTCTTCTGAGCGAGGCGGAAATCATCAAGGCTATGCGGTATCAAGAGGCCTATGGTTCTGCATGGCTTGTCACAACAACTGTGAAGACCGTACAATCTCTTTACGGGACAAGGCTATCCGCCGAGAAACTGATTAGAAGTGGCACTGTAAGACTCGAACGAATCGTAAAGCGAAAGGCGTTCACAGACGAGCAGCGAGAGATTAGGGGCATAGCCAAGAAAGGTCTTATTCAGCTTGAAAAGGCCCGCGGCATAAGCCTGCAATGTATGGTAGTGCCTGCAGATGACATGATTAGGTCATGTCGTGAGGGCAAGCCAATCAAGGGCTTGACGATTACTACTGGCCTTGAATTTGCTGAGATGCTCGAGAAGACAGGGCTGGCTGACGAAGCCACTCAGGTCACAAGAATAATGAAGTTGCCAACGGACCTGCTACACAGCGATTCCGTAACTTCACTGAGACTCGTGAGCTGACCTACTGCGTCTCTTGGTCATTGATACCATACAACCCGCTTGCGCCAAGCTTTATCAATCTGGAACATCTTGGCTGTAGTATCAACTCCGAAAGGGGAGTCGTGTGTCTTGCCAGAATCCAGGCATTCAAGACAAGTGAGCGCCGAAAGTGTGCCCTCGGTTCTAAAACAGGCGTTGAAGGATCTTTGTAACACCTCACCCGTACTCGGGGCAGCCATATTCAGTATTGAGGGCCTTCCATTTGTTAGCTATTTCCATGCAGGAACAGAAGAGGTAGCAGTGGCCGCGATTGTAGCCAGCCTTCACTCTGCGAGTACTCAAACAGTCCAGGAATTGCGCCAAGGCACACTGAAGTCCATAATCGTCGAAGGGACGACAGGCAAGACAATTGTGATAGCTATCCCTCCTGGGTATCTCCTTGCGGTGACCGCGCCTGATATTGCCAGAACGGGCTTGGTTTTCTCAGATGCTAAGAAGTTAGCAAGGGAAGTAACCAAACTCCTCAAGATACTATCCTGAGAGGGGCCTTGCCTCCGTTCTCAAACAAGCTACGCAAGCAGGCAGCCAAATGACAGATTCGTACTTGAACCAGCACCACCCGTGTTGGTCAGAAGACAGAACAGACCTTTGGGAAAGAATCCACCTGCCGGTGGCGACAGCCTGCAATGTCAAGTGTGCATTTTGCGATGGCTGGACACAAATGTCATGTCAGATACATCGTCCCGGCAGTGCAGGTAGAATCATGTCAGCCGGCCAAGCCGTCGACGTGGCTGAGAGAGAGCTGAGCCGGAGACCGAATCTTCGTATCGTCGCCGTAGCCGGACCTGGCGAACCGTTGATTAACGCCGCCACATTCGAGGTAATGGCTCGTCTCCTGAACAACGAACATAAGGTGCATTTCTGTTTGAGCACGAATGGAGTGCTCCTTGGGGATTGTGTGAGACAGCTTGTCGATCTTGGTGTTAACGGTCTGAGCGTTTCAATGAGCACAAGCAGTCCTGCAACCGCTGCAACGATTTATGAATGGGCTGACATTCGTGGAAAGAGGATGACCGGACTCGACATGGGCAAGACAATCGTAAGGATCCAGATTGCAGGAATCAAGGACGCAACAGATGCCGGAATCCATGTGAAAATCAACTCTGTGCTTATTCCCGGGGTCAACGAAGGGGACATTGCCAAGTTGGCAGAGGACGTTGCGGCTGCTGGGGCTGAGCTTCAGAACGTCATTCCGCTTGTACCTTGTGGAACTATGTCAGGATGCAGGCCACCGAGCTTGAGCAGATTAGAACAAGCAAGGGCAGAAGCCGGGAAGCATGTCAAGCAGTTCTACCATTGCCACCAGTGCAGGGCAGATGTTGTAGGCATTCCTGGATCTGACACAATCCTGTAGACTATTGGGCAACTGCTAGGCATCCAACTTCAACGAGCTTGTTGACCAAGAACCATATCGCGTTTCTGTCGTATTGCAGGGAATCCATAATATCCTTGATGCGTCTGGTTCCATCGCAGGCATTGAGTATGTCGTCGACCGGTGTGCCGTATTCTCCTCTCAGTTTCAGCAACACTTGGGGTGTGCAGTCTCGCCTGCTGAGCCTATCCGATTCTACGAGCTTCTTCTTAAAGTCAATCCACCCATATTTTTGAAGAATCGAGACTAGGGCAACGACTTCGGTATCCGGCATGTCGATTAGGTTCATTATCTCGCCAATCGTGCGTTTGCCGTTTATGAAGCCCTCGAGCTTCTCAAGTTTGGTGTCGATAAGTCCCACTCGGAACGGTATGTGCTGACCCTCCTTTCGGCGTGCTGGAACCAAGTTGAGGTCAGGTTCACCGTAAGGAAACTCTGTAAGTATGGCCAACGCAAACTCTCTGAATCGCCTTATGTCTCCCTCGAAGGCCCGTATCTTGTCACCGTGCTCCTCTTCAACAAGCTTGAGTATCTTGATAAGACGTTCGCGATAGGGCGCCTCATCAGCAACAGGATCAACAACCAAGAGCACGAGGACTGTTTGTCCAACTTCTATGAGAATGTCATACGCGGCTTTACGGATCGTTCTAATGGGTGTCTTTGCAAAGATGATTACTGCGGATACGAATCCTGCTATCAAGTCAGGATCGACTGTCATCTCCGCGTACGGTATGTTTAGAATCGATTCGCCACCTTCAAGGCGAATCAATGACACATACCGAACCTTAGATACATCCAGCGGCATCCGCATCAACACCCTCAATCACGGCGAATATGGCTGTGAGGCGTTGGGAGAGTCGAGCCTTCGTCGCGCCTGATATAAGGCTTCTCCTGTGCCAAGACCACATACTGGGCGCGGATAGAGCAATACGGCATCTGAACGCCTTCGTCCGTGATTAGGTCTCACCGAACCCGAGCACCCCTGCGTCCACAAGGCTCTTCGCAACAGTCAGCAATACCTCCATGCTATAGGAAAGAAGGGCCGCTACATCTTCCAAGTTCTTGGTTCCATCGCAGAGTTCAACAAACCGATTGATCTGTTCTCCGTATACGCCGACGAGGAACTTGTGCGGGTCGCTCACCTTGACAAGGTACGTTTCCGCGGTTATCTTTCTGCCAAAGGTTGCCCAGCCAAAGTGGTCGAGGATTGAGACAATAGCCACCATGTCCTCTTGAGACAGACCAGTCGACTGCATTATTTCAAGTATCGTTCTTTTGCCATTAACGAAGCTCACGACAGTCTGTATCTTCTTGTCTGCTTCACCAACGCTCCAGGGTATCGGAGCATATCCTTCGAATGCAGGGTCCGATTTCCTTGATAATCTGGGAACAAGCTCCCAGTCAAACCTGCGATAAGGATATGCACCTAAGATGCTCAGAGCGAATTCTCTGAAAGGTCTGACATCTCCTTTCCAGCTTTCCAACTGAGCTTCGTACACAGTTTCAAAGGTCCTGATGATGCCCTTCAAGACCTCTCTGTAGGGGTCCTCGTCTTCGACCTTGTCTATGATAAGTAGCCCGACCATCTCTTTCCCTTCTTCGATTACAACTACATACCCCTCTTTCACAAACCTCCTCAACTGCCTATTCTCGAAGATGATTACCGCAAGGACGAAACTGGCGACCAGATCAGGATCCACACTCATCTCGCGATAGGTTATGCCTATGACCGGCTCACCGCCTTCTCTCCGCACGAGCGAGACGTAACGCACGTGTTCCTCGTAATCGCTGGTCGCGCACATCCTAACGAATGTACTCACAATCTCAGATAATAACATTGCATGTTCATAGGAAATCGAGCAGACCCGCCTGAGCTATCATGGTTGCATCCGGATTCAGTGTGATCGTATAGCCTATCAGCTGTTTTAGGTTCGTGACTGTGAATGAAGAGCCGGTACTTGTCACCAAGAGCGAGCCCTTGACTCCACGTACGTCTCCCACAAGATGCTGGGTAATTCTCGACTCCGGAGAGAACCGCCATGACCCAGGCATAGCATCGATTCCAGACAGACCATAGTAAGGAGAAAGATCCTCCAAGGTGAATCCGGAGTCCGGAGGAGTCACATTGTTTGACTTGAGAAACGATTGCGCTAGGTTGAAAGCTGTCGAGGAATCGAGATGCTGGGTGATTCCCGAGACCTTTCTCTGTCCGCTCACCTGCTTCGTGGCTCCTGCCAGATGCCCAAGGGATTCCTCTATCCGTCTCGCTTCCAAACCGTTGTTGGCTGTCGAGATGATTCCTGCGAAATCTGCTCCCTGCTCAAGCCATCGGGTTTTCGCTCTGCCTAGGGTTGAGACTCCAACCTTCAGTGTTTGGTCCTTGAAGACAGCGATATACACTGCATATTGCGAGTTCTGACATCTGTTCCTGCGGCTTTCGGAGGCCTTGCAGTCTGCGCCCTTGCATCGAATGCACGGGTCCAGCTGATCCATTGCAGTGCACGGACCACATCGAAGGCCGTTCGCTGGCACTATGCTCTGCTCTGGACATTGAATGCTGTGGCCACTGGCGTCTCGGCTGCCAATACATCTCCTTGGACCTTCGATTGTCCAAGACAAATGACTAGAAGTGACAAGAGGGACGAAGTCGGGAGTATCGCGACCTTGCCATGAAGCGATTCCGGGCACGAACTGATTCTTGTCCATTGCTTGCCATATGACGTCGATGACAAGCATACTGAGAACCTTCAGAACCTAAGAAGGCCAGTACCTTGTCCCATCCACTTAGCCCCGGCGATGTTCAAGTCGTGACCGCATTTTGGACAGTGCCCGTCCTCTCTAAGGTTATTCTTCTTCATATAGACGGACCAGCGCTCGACGGCTTTGTAACCACAGCTTGGACAGAATGTGTTCTCATAGTCGTGTCCGGGTATGTTTCCCGAGTAGACGAATACAAGGCCTGCATCTTTTGCGATCTTGATATGTCGCTCCAACGTCGACGCTGGAGTACTAGGGAGGTGGGTCATCTTGTACATCGGGCTGAAGGCGGTGAAGTGCAGCGGAGTCAAGGAGCCGAGGTTCTCCTCAATCCAACTTGCCATTGCTCGAGTATCATCCTCATGGTCCCCAATCTCCGGAATGATGAGGTTCGTGATTTCGACAAATACTCCCTTTTCCTTCATGTGTGCCAGAGCGTCAAAGATTGGCTCAACCTTCGGCACTGACATGTAGTTCTTGTAGAACTCCTTGTTGCCGCTGCCTTTGAAGTCGACAGTGGCGGCGTCGAGGTAGGGTGCTATGTAGTCGATTGCCTCAGTCGTCATGTATCCGTTTGTCACGAAAGTATTGTACATTCCTTCTTCATGAGCTATCTTCGCTGTATCATGGGCAAGTTCCATGAAGATTGTCGGCTCAGTATACGTGTAACTCAAACCGGAACAGTCGTAACGTTTTGCAAGGCTGACAATGTCTGCTGGTTCAAGCCTCTCTCCAACCGGTGTCTCTCTCTGAGACGAATGATAGTTGAGGCAGAACTGACACCGGAAATTGCAGGACGATGTGCTGATAGAGAAGGTTCTGGACCCGGGGGCAAAATGAAATAGCGGCTTCTTCTCGATGGGATCTGCCGCCATCCCATCGATGAGACCGTAGACACTGCTGTACAGAACACCATCTCTCAGTGTGCGGACACGACAGAAACCACTCTCGCCCTCTTGAATAACGCAGCGACGCGCACAAAGGTTGCAGCGGACTCCGTTCTTCAGCTTTGAATACATCACTGCCTCTTTCATTTCAGAAGCACATCCGGTGGCTTCTCTTATGCTATTTGCGGTCCGGATGTGGAAAGCACAGTATCGTCCCACTCTGGCAGCCAATGAATCTCTAGGACGGTGGCTTGTAATGAAGGAATGTGGCACTCATTGGGCCGAATGCTTTCAGGCTTCTCCCTTTACTGGCTTCTTCAATATCAAGACCAAGGTCTTGCCATCGACCAGTCTGGCAATGCCGAGCCTCTGGAAGTCCTCAGCCCATTTCATGGCGGTGGCAGGTGCTATTCCCAGAGACCTCGCAATCTCTCTGACCGCGAGCTCTCCTGTCTCCTCAAGCATAAGGAAAGCCCTGGTTTTCTCCGTGGATTGCATTAGCCCGAGGTAACCATCAAGTCTTTTCTGCAGGTACGCCAGTGTCTCAAGCGCTTCCGAATGGTCCGAGCTCAGTCTCTGCAGGGATGCTGATGTGCGGTCCAGTTCGGTCTTTATTCTGTCGAGTTCCCGCATCTTGTCGCCTGACTCGTAAGTTCTTATTCGGGACTCAAGGTCATCTATCTCTGCCAGACGCTCACGAGATCTGTTTATTTCATCCACGAGTTCCTGAATCCGCGCGAGGGCATCCTGCAGATTGAGTTCGGTTCTTGCGAGGTCCGAGGCATACTGCTTCACCTTTGTTTCCGATTCCTCGTATCTTCTGGCTTCTTCGCTGAGCTTCTCCTCCAGAACTCCTTGTGAAGCCTGAAGTGATCTGATGTTTTGCCTGAGTTCGACCAATGTCGCTGAGTCTGTTACAGGACCGGAGCGCAGGCGGGCGACTCTATCCTCGAGTTCACCACTTCGGGCTTTTGTCACTGATAGTTCCTGCTGTAGTGCAGAAACTTCGCTTTCACGATTCTTGACTCTCTGTTCCGAGAGGTCAAAGTCCCTCTTCAGCTCCTCAATTTGGCGTTCCATCGCTTTCAACTGGTCAGAAACCTCTTTCGGGACTTCTAGGCGGGGCTTCATGGTGAGTTCCTTCGTCAAGAACTCAACTTCGGTCGAGCTTCTCTGCGTCAAGTCATCTAGGCTTGCCTTTAGGTTAGTGAGTTCTTCAGTTGTAAGCTTCAATGATCCTTTCAGGCCTTCAGTCAGCTCGCGCAGTTTCTCAAGAATCGGAGATGCCATCTCGGCCGTAAGCGTTGATTCTACCTTGCCGAACGACTCGTCAACAATCTGCCTCACTTCGGTATCGATGTACTGGGCCTGCAAGTTCGTTTTGGCCTGCTTCTTACTTCTAGTTACGATGTTCCCTCTAAGAGCGACCAGATTGCCCTTCAAACCGACCAAGAATGATAGGACAACAGGAACCAAGTCTCTCTCAATCCTGTCAATGCCCGTATCGATTGTCGTCATGTCGCGCTCAATGAGATGAAGGCTATCTTGAACCCGCTCCGAGCTCTTCTCCATCTCTATTCGCCTACGCACCTGTTCTGCCGACTCGACCTTGAAGATGTCTTTCGACAGCCTTCCTGACTCGATCAGCTTGCGTTTCATCGCCTCGTCGACACCCAGCTCAATTAGTAGTTTGTCAATCATTTCGCCCTCATCGCTGGTAGGTATCTGGTCTTCGGGAGTTTTCGCCATAGTCCGACCTCGCGGTTTCAATCCTATGTGTGACGGCTGCTGTGATGCTTGACAATACATAAATCTATTCGCACGCTGGACAGTTCAGTCATATTCGGTCGAGCCAGCTATGAGACTTCTAGTAGAGATGCAAGCGAACGTGCACAACAGGACCTCCTCGCGGTTGCACGAGGGCAAGATGGTATGGCATCTCTATACTGACATGACCAACCAGTTCGTGCACGCCATCGACATATTCCCTCCAGCCCGCATTCTCGAGAAAGCCGAGAGAAACATGGTAGCATTAATGAAGGTTCCTGAGCTGGACTCGGGAGAAAGCTTCTCTCCTTCGGCCGTTCTGCGTATTGATACGATTTCCCGCGACTGGCTAATGGAGTCGCAGCCAACTCCTGACAACGTTATTGCCAGAATCAGGGGAACATATTCTGGGATGCAGAAATACTGGGAGACGGATGATGTTGCAGTCCAAGAAATGTGCGGTGATATCGCTGAAAGGAGCAACGATGATGAATCTTATGCAAGGCTCGCTGTAAAGGCGGGTAGGGAAAGAGTGAAGCTGAAGACTAACCTAGAAGACAGACGTGGGGCAGCTAGAGCCGCCAGAGAAAAAGAAGGCGACTGCGACGAACATGCAGATCTCTTCATTGCCTTGACTAGGGCGGTCAAAATACCATCACGGCGAGTCGTTGGCCACCTCTTGGGGAATGGCCCTGACCCTGACCCACATGCGTGGTGTGAAGTCTTCCTCAAAGATCACGGATGGGTACCTGTAGACCCTGCTCTGAATCATTTCGGGATGCTCTCAGAGAGTTACTTCTCTCGCGTCAGAGAAGGCCTCACTTCAGAGCGACCTACAATTCAGCTCAAGTGGAATGCAGTCGGGGCAAACATACCCGTCGTTGAAGAGACGGTCAAAATGTCCCTCATCTAGACCCCCTCAATCAGCCCCAAAGCTCGAAGATTCACAAACAGCTCTGCTCCAAATTGCCAGCACGAGTGCGTGTCAAAGATGCAGCATGTGATTCTGGGCAAGAGCGGTGCCTCAAGCGCGGTCCTCAGGGTGGACGCAAGATGGTGAGCCATCATCTCCCCGTATGCTGACACCTGAGGAAGCGATTCCAGAAACCTACCCTGAGTCGAGTCCAGAGGTCCGGGCTTGTAATCACATACTTGAATGTGATTATCCACGAACCGGAGCAGGTCTATATGTCCTGACAGACGATACGCATCCGACCAAACCGGCACTTCTACCGCGATTGTGAGCGGGTCATCGAGAATGAACTGCTGAACAATCGAATGGTCTGCGGCGTAGTTTGAGCTGTTGACAGCTCGGTGGTAGGTCCGGATTATGGACACGAGATCGCTCTCGGACTGGCTCGTCAACAATCCGTGCTTCATGAGCCTCCTTCGGAGTCCTACTCTTGAAGCAGGAGTCATCTTGGAGAATTTCAAGGACGAAGCGCGCGTGTAGAACGGGTCCGAAAAGGCAGCCGACGGGATTTTTCCCGAGCATATAGTCGATAGATGTGCCCAGAGTGAAGCCAAGTCGCCTTGCAAGCGGCCGAGTATCTCATGGTTTGTGCGATTCCATTGGAAATTGTACGCTATTGGTCCTTGGCGCAACTCCTTTCGTACAATTTCCTTCGCTGACACGCTCATGCTCGGTCTGGACGTAGTGATAGTACTTCTTTTTAATTCATTGACTTGCAGAAGTCATGCGAACCCAATGAGTCCTGAGTATATTGCCGATGAGACTCTGAGCTAGCGTACCCCGTCACGTGCCGCTCAAAAGGAAGACCGGGAGGGCCAAGTGACCCTCTCCCGGACTCTAGTTATGTTGACCTTGTTCCAAGGCCGAGTCTTCCATCAACTCGACAATCCAGTTAAGGTCCTTCTCCAGGATACCTTCGCCACCACGGTATACCATCAAGGAGCCGACCTCGGCGTTAACACTCGTGGTAAGCAACGCCCCACTCGGGTACGGGAATGTGCCCCTGAATCTGCTTATCTGGCCCTTGTACCTCCGGGTATACATACCTATGTCTTCTTCTCGCTGTATCCCTTGTCCTCTGAACTCCGCTTGAGTGATGTTACCCTTCTCTACATTAGTCAAGAGAACCGAGGCAATATCGGCAGCGCTGTTGTACAGCTTCATGGTGCCGCCGTTCAGATTCAGTGGAGTAATCTTGGCTCCGGTCATTTCCTCGAACAAGCTTCGGAACTTGCGCGCAATGCGTTCCGAGCCTCTTACTTCGATTGTTCCGCGGTCGAGCTTTATCACAGCCGTGCCTCTGTCAACACTCACATAATGGACCGGCGTCAGTGCCCCATCCTTACCCATTATCAGGACAGGAACTCTGAATCCTGCCGCGAAATCTGCCGTGACGCTCTTCGCGGTGGAGCTTACGTTTGAAAAGCCAGTCTCGATGGAGTTGGGATTCTTCGGGCTATAGGGAGAGGCCTTCAGCATAGTAGCAATCTGACTTGAAGTCAGGTCTACGCCGGAGTGCTTGAAGAGCTTTATTGACATTCCCATCCCTTTGGTCCGGATGAGATTGCCGCCCTTGGCAGAGACACTCTTAGTGGGAGCCGCCTTAGTCGGTGTCGCCTTCTTCTTACTCAATTTCCAGTCTTCCTCATCTCTGGTGATGAACTGATGTCAGTCACAACTGACCTCAACTTCCAGTGGAGTAACTGCACCCCGCAATATAAGATGAATGTCAAACCTACGTATTACCTCCGTATTACGGAGGGCATTACACTCGTATCTACGGGAATATGAAACCCGATACTATCACCTCAGTTACGTCAGAGGCGCTCTCGGAATTTGGCGCCAATTGGGTCTGGGAAATCAAGACTGGGAAAACCCGTGCAGGAATCTTAGCACTGTGCTGGCTGATCCCCGAACGTACTCCGTTGGCATATAGCCGGTTCTTCACTTCGCTTTCTGAGAACTGCTCAAACAATACGGCTTGTCTGAGACGCTATCTTCTGAATCTACAAATCAGTCCCAACGCAACTATCGTGAGCGCTAGGAACCCTGATATCAAAGGTTGTCTCTCCGGAGCAAATCCAGTATGAGGCTATGCACTCTTGGAGTGTCGCTCACGAATTTGGTGAAGGATCGCCGCCTCGCATCAGAAATGCACTGAGGCAGAGATGATAGCTCCTTGCACCAAATGAGGTGGCCTCTTCTCGACATCTCCCCCACAAGCTGCGCTTGATGCCCCTCCATGAGATCCTTGTTTTCGACAACGACAAGCTTGAGTCCTTTCTTTACGCACTCCATCGTAGTGCCCGCGCCGCCTGTGCTTACTATCACTTCGGCGCGCTTGTATGCTGGCTCCAGCGAGCGCATGAACCTGAAGTATCTGAAGTTCTTGGGAATGTATGAGCCTCGCCCTATCTGTGCAACGACTTTGTCCTTGATAGTTCCCTCTCCCACCAAGCGATCAATTTCAGCAATGAGAGGGTCATACGATGCCGTGCCGACTGTTACAAAGATCATAGCAGCTGACCTCCATATACAGCTCCTCGTGTCCGTTCTGCAAGACGAGGCCACTGTACAACAAAGAGATCTGTTCTGCCGAGCAGAATCCTGCCGGTTATCGACAGAGTCTCCACGCGTGACATGCTTTCAATGTAAACGGTTTTCAAGCCCAACAGTCGAGCAGAGTAAAAGACGGGAACAGTTAGCCCCGTTCCGCAGCTCACAACGACACTGGGACGGCTGACGAGAAGATACACGAAGGACAATAGAAGCGTTGTCAAAGTTCGCAGAGCGGACATGATTCTCGAGTCTTGGGGAAGAAGGCGAGGCTGAATCACTGGCAATACCCTGCCCGGTATCCGAATCTTCTTCGGTGTCAGCTTGTCAAGAAGGTCAACCATGTAGAGATAGCGAAATCTTGGTCCCAGCAGATCAAGAAGGGCGAATGTCTGAGCTGTGTGACCTCCGCGGCCAAGGACAACTGCTATCTTCCTCATTGGGAACCTCGCTGAGGGTCGATGTGACTTGTGCTCATAAAGAGTTCTGGTCATGGGTTCGTTCTGCAATTGTAGTCTTGGAGTTCACGTCTACGTAGGTACAGTTTCCTTCTACTGGGTTGGTAAGATTCTGTCTATGTCCTGCTACGGACCACGTTCCAGTTGTCTCCACGACCAGACATAGGAATAGTGCTCTATGGCTGAGGTCACATGACAAACCATCTGTCTGGCCGATGCGAGTTGATTGCCTTATCCGTATTAGACTCACGCTGCAGCGGAGCTGTTCTAGAATCCCTTCTGAATTTGTATATCTTTGTGGAGAAGATTACGATTACTGCAAAGGACCCGATTGTTACGATAGCCGATGCTATATTCATAGGCAGGACCGCTTGCTGGCCGCTCTCCTTACTATCCCAAATCTCCTCGGCGCCCCACGAGCCGCCACCCGTCCAGTCCGGAGTCCACTTCGCCAAGAAAACATGGTCATAGTAGCTATCAACCTTGACTAGGCCAGATGATGATTGCACTATGGCCCAGAGTCGTATCTTGTATGAGCTCAATGTGAAGTTTGTAAGCCACTCAAGAGCCTCGCCTCCCGCCAGGGGTGGATGATTCCATCCGTATTGCATATCAATGACTTGAGGAGAGCAATCAACGTAATATCTAAACCACGAAGTCCCACTTCGGTACAGAGACTGATTATACGTCGTCAGAGGAATGTCATTATCCACATACAACGAGATCATGATGTTTTGAATACCACTCAGTCCGATAGCCCAACAGGTTTTATGGCCATCATAAAGCTCAATGCATTGGATCAATCCGACCGCAGAATGCTCCTCGGTCAGGTTATCCCAGCTAGCCGTGGCAAAAACACAGAAACCCCAAGCACCTAAACTACTGAATGACTGCTTGGTCTCGAGCAAGTAGCCTGATGTCACGTTCGCTGCACTCGATTCAGCGTGGACATGCAGCTTTCCGTTAGCTGAGTCGAGAGTATGAGCTTGAGTACCCTGGCCAAATTCAGTCAAGTTCCACTTATCTAGGCCGCTGGAGAAATCGTCACAGAAGCGGAAAGTGGCATCTGCATCGCTGTCGCTTGTTGCTGCCGTGTTACCATAGTACACGTAGATTGTGGCAGAAGAGCTAAGATCGTCTGCCACTTGCACCCAAAAGATCGCGTGGTCGAAGGGAACCGAGGTCTGTTGCCAACAGTGCAGAAGAGTAAGGCCGTCGTTATCGGTGAAACGTATGTCACCGAAATCTGGCTTGCAGAGGCGGCCACAATACAAGACCCCGCCTGAGTCGTTGCCCACATCGTAGTTAACAGTAAGTTCGATTTGGTAGTTTGCGCCCGCACCCATAGCCCCCGTTATATTGTAAGCTTTCCTGAAGTCCCATCCGTAAAGCCAGGGCGATGATTGAGCCTGTTCAACATCGTAACCTAACCAACCGGTCTTGTTGCTGTTCAACAACTGCGCTCCGGTCTGAATCGGTTGAAGGAGTGAGTACTGGGCGAGCATGGCGATGGACACGATAATGACGAGAAGATGTCGACTACTCAATTCCCCAAACCACACGATGTACGCACGTTTCTAGGAACAGGACTTGCGAACGGAGTACCTCTTGAATGATAGCATATTAAACCATTGTCCAGTTCTGCAGAATCTCCGTAAGAGAGGTTGATGTTGCGGGGCATCAAGGTCCTTAGGGCTAGGAGTGCACAGTTGTTTCGCTGAGTACTTATAGCGGATTTCTCAGAGCTTGAGGAAGTGGTTCAATATGACTGCTGTCCAAGCATCTAAAATCCACCCACTCTATGACGCACTTCAAGCCATAGTAGGTGATGAAAGAGTAAGTGACAGCCCAGTGATTGTATCTGCGTACAGTAAAGATGCGTGTCACCTGACTGCTGAGCGGCCTGGCGTTGTTGTAATGCCGAATAGCCTCGAAGAGGTACAGGCAATTGTCAACCTGTGCCGCGAGACCAAGAGTCCGCTAGTACCGGCGGGAGGACGCAATGGCATATGCGGTGCCTGTTTGCCACGAGTCAAGAACGCAGTGATGCTGGACATGGTCAATATGGACAGAATCGTGAAGATTGACGAAGATGTTATGACAGTAACAGTAGAGGCGGGTTTGCGCTGGGCAGAACTCATTCATCGACTCGACGAGAAGGGCTACAAGCTGGGATTCAGAGGACCATATGGCGGCAACGTTGGCACGGTGGGTGGTTCAACCAGCATCAATAGCATAGGGTATGCTGCTTCAAAGTTTGGCCCATCGACAGAAGGGGTTGTGTCGCTCGAAGTTGTCCTGTCTAGTGGGGAAGTCATTCGAACTGGCACAGGCTGGAACATGGGGGCCAAGTTGTTTGCCCGGTACTCAACATACAATGACCTTACTGGGCTTTTTCTCGGTGATAGTGGCACACTTGGTGTCAAGACAAAGGTGACCCTCAAGATCTATCCGAAGGCTGAACACATTGTATACGGCGATTTCGGATTCAAGACACTTGAGGAATCGACAGCGGCATTCCTCGAGGTGCAGAAGAGAGGGCTCACCGAAGAGCTGAATCTTCTGGCAGATCGGCAGTCGACAGACACATTCTTCCCCGGATTCTTGGACAGGCATAAAGAAATCAACTCGATGTTCGCTTCGATTGTCCAGGAGACCGATGAGCAGCTCGCAGCTCGAAAGATGGAGATTGTACGTGAGATTGCGCTGAAGCATGGAGGAAAGGACCTCGGCAACTTCGCATCCCAGATGCACTGGAGCGAGATGTTCAATCTGGTCCAGCCGTTATACAACAATGGGTTCTGGTTGAACACATGTCATCTCAGACCCATCACATCAATTCCTGAGCTGATGAAACGCTGCTGGAAGATATTTGAGAAGTACAGACTTCTCAACAACGGTATCAAATGGATTGCCAGCTGTCTCGGCGCAGACCGGGCTTATGCTACTGGCTGGGTCACCCTCTTTGTGCCTGAGCGCAGCAAGATGGACCTTGGTCTCAAAGCGTGGAATGAAATGCTTGATGCGATTATAGACACCGGCGGCTGCCCGTATTGGAACGGGCTTCTATGGGAGAATCGTGCTCTCAAGCAAACCAATCCTGCGTTCTTGGAGACGTATCGAGCCATCAAGAAAGCCCTCGACCCTGACAACATTCTTGCTCCAGAAGTATTCACGGGGGTGGAATGAACTGCAGTATGCGAATCTCTCCAAGTTCAAGGATGATTTATGGCTGTGTGCAAGATGTGGAGACTGTTCTTTAGCCGACAAGACAGTCGCGTCTCATCGGGACGTGTTCCTGCCTTGTGCAGTGAAGAACGTTCTCGGGTTCGAGGCCTATTCCTCTCGCGGAAGAATCATGGTAATGAATGACCTTCTGAGCGGCAAGCTCGAAGCCGA